>JAFQZB010000341.1 GCA_017406175.1 Selenomonadaceae bacterium
CGTTTAACCTAAACACGCTACGCGAAGTCTTCCCGCCGAGCCTGGCTGATAAACTTGAGTCGGCTTTGCTCAGCAATTTCGAGTACGGCAAGCGGGTTCCGATAATGGAGCTAAAGAAGTCCACCGACGCTGATTTGCAGTTCTTAGCGGAATTCATCTACGAGAAGATTTTCCTGCACTACACCGAAAAACAATGGGGATTGCCGCCCGATAAAATTTCTGAAGCAGTGACAGCACGGGTACCAATCCTCATCGGACGAGACGACGGATATTTCAGCGACCGTTTCCAAGCCGTGCCCAAGTTCGGTTATGCAAAGCTCGTTGAAAACATGCTTGACCATAAGAACATCAAACTATTGCTCAACACCGACTCTAAGGAAGTCATGGAGCTGAGCGGCGAGTACGTTCGACTGTTCAGAAAGCGTTTCAAGGGGCGGCTGATTTACACGGGGCAACTTGATGAGCTGTTTGATAAAAAGTTCGGCGAGCTGCCTTATCGTAGCCTTGATATGAAGTTCGAGACCTTAAACGCGGAAAAGTTTCAAGCGGCACCCGTCGTCAACTACCCGAACGCTTATGACTTCACGCGCATAACCGAATTCAAGCAGATTCACCCGACGCATTCGACACGCACGACGATTTTAAAGGAGTATCCTCAAGCTTATGTCGCGGGCATGAACGAACCTTATTACCCGCTGTTCACGGACGAGGCGCGGGCGATTTACGAAAAATATTCTGCGGAGCTTGCCGCGTTCAAGAATGTTACGGCGGTCGGGCGGCTCGCGGAGTATCGCTATTATGACATGGACGACGTTATCAAACGTGCCTTAGAAGTCGCCGCCGCTTTGGTTTGAGCTAAAAAGAACTCCTAGGCTTTGTGCTTAGGAGTTCTTCTTTTATTTCCGTCGCGGGATTAATTCTTCGACTTGATGTAGTTGATGAGCCCGCCGGCGTTGGCAATTTCCTGCACGAAGCCGGGCAACGGGTGCGCGTGGAACGTGTCGCCAGTCGTGAGGTTTTCAATCGTGCCGGTCGCCGTATCGATTCTCAAAACGTCGTCAGCTGAAATCTTTTCCACGTCGTCGCCAATCTCAAGGAGCGGCAAGCCGATATTAATTCCGTTGCGATAGAAAATCCTAGCGAAGCTCGCCGCAATGATGACGGGAATCCCCGACGCCTTGATAGCTACGGGTGCATGTTCGCGACTGGAGCCGCAACCAAAGTTCTTGCCGCCAACCATCACATCGCCCGCCTTGACGTTCGCCGCAAAAGTCTCGTCAATATCAACCATACAATGCTTAGCCAACTCCGCCGGGTCGAACGTGTTCAGATACCGCGCAGGGATTATAACGTCGGTGTCAATGTTGTCGCCGTAACGCCAGACCTTTCCTTCAATCATTTAGATAACCTCCTCAGGCGTAGAAATTTTTCCAGTGATAGCACTCGCCGCCGCCACGAATGGTCCCGCAAGATAAACTTCGCTGTCAACGTGCCCCATGCGCCCGCGGAAATTTCTGTTGGTCGTCGAAACGCAACGTTCGCCCGCGCTAAGAATTCCCATGTACCCTCCTAGGCAAGGACCACACGTCGGACAGCTCACCACGCACCCCGCGTCGATAAAAGTTTCCAGCCAATGACAACGCATCGCCTCTTTGTAAATTTCTTGGCTACCAGGAATGATTATGCAACGAACGTCGGGATGAACTTTGCGCCCGCGAAGAATTCCCGCCGCAATTCCCAAATCCTCAAGGCGTCCATTTGTGCACGAGCCGATAACGACTTGATTAATTTTTATCTCGCCGAGCTCGTCGACGGGCTTAACGTTCTCTGGCAGGTGCGGCAATGCTACGACTGGTTTAAGTTCGCTTAGGTTAATTTCGACCGTCGAAGAGTATTTAGCGTCGGCGTCAGCGGCTACCGGCTCGAAGGGTCTATTCACACGGCGAGAGACATAAAGCTCAGCAACTTTATCGAAGGGGAAGACTCCAGCCTTTGCGCCCGCCTCGATAGCCATGTTAGAAATCGTCAAGCGGTCAGTCATCGACAGTTCGCCGACGCCCTCCCCCGTGAACTCCAAAGCTTTATAAAGTGCGCCGTCCACGCCGATACGCCCGATAAGAGTCAAGATAACGTCCTTGCCGCAGATGTTCTTAGGCTTCTTGCCCGTCAAGTGAACGTTGATAGCTTCGGGGACTTTGAACCACGCCTTGCCAGTCGCCAGCCCTACAGCAAGGTCAGTTGTGCCCACGCCCGTCGAGAACGCATTAACCGCTCCATAAGTGCAAGTGTGACTGTCCGCGCCGATAATCAACATGCCCGGCGCAACGATTCCGAACTCCGGCAAGATAACGTGTTCAATGCCGACGCGCCCTTGTTCGTAGTAGTGCTTGATATTGTTCTTGCGGGCGAAGTCGCGCATAATCTTAGCTAAATCCGCGCTCTTGATGTCTTTAGCGGGTTGGAAGTGGTCGGGTATCAGCGCAATCTTATCGGGGTTAAAGACAGGGCGTCCAATCTTCTCGAACTCTTTGATTGACGGCGGACCCGTTACATCGTTTGCCATGACTAAATCCAAGTCGCAGATGTCAAGTTGCCCCGCCTCGACGCTATCAAGTCCCGCGTGTCGTGCCAGGATTTTCTCACTCATTGTCATGCCCATGCGTATCACTCTCCTAAACGTTTTTATCGGAATAAACTCATTTGTTTTGACGCATATTTATCTTGAACGTTTTTAACAAAGTCGTCTTTTGCCACGGAATTATTTTTCAAGAACCAATCGATATGATTTTTTATGTAAGACTCACGAACATCTAAATCATTCAAATCATCAGGTACACGTTTCATGCGCTCGTCTATGCTGTCAAAGCCTCTGAAGGATTCTGCCAATCTTTTTTTTGCCATTTCAATGTAGGAAGGATTTATGTCAATCCCAATGCAATTTCTGCCGAGTTGTTGACAAACGCGCAATGTTGTCCCGCTACCGACAAAAGGATCCAAAATGGTATCATCTTCATTTGATGATGCTAAAATTATTCTTTCAAAAAGTCCTTCTGGTTTTTGTGTAGGGTGTGATTGGCGATTTTTATTGCAATAGTGTACATGAGAAAATTGCCAAACGTCTCCAGGATTTGCCCCGCGCATATTATTTACGGAGCGATAAAATTTTTGAGGCACGCGAACTTCATCTAAATTGAATACGTAATTTTTAGGTTGCTTAGTAAAGAATAAAATATCGTCGTGCCGTGGCGAAAAACCTTTAGTCTTGCCAATGCCTTGAGTATAAAACCACGTTATCCAAGAATTAAAGGTCATCTTCAGCTCCTGTTCAAGAATAGCATAAACATAAGAAATATATCTGACGCCCATGAACAAATATATTGAGCCGTCGTCTTTAAGAACGCGCTTTGCTTGTTCGAGCCATTTACGCGAAAAGTCTAAGTACTCATTGAATTTGAGATTGTCTTGATAATTGCCATAGTCTTTATTCAGATTGTAAGGCGGGTCAGTTGCTATCAGCGTTATGCTTTTATCGGGGAGTTTTTCCATTTCTTCGACGGCGTCACCACATATTGCAATCAGTTTTTGAGCCACTTGTGCTTCACCGCCTCGCGATAAAAATCTTCAAATGTCCTGCGCGAACTGCTCAAAAATTTTTTGTCGAGCAACTGGCACATTTGCCAAGTGGTTCTGTATTGAAAATTTATGTAGTGAATATCTTTGATTTGAATCTGTCCCGTCCCTAAAGCGGGATTATAGTTTATATCCTCGTCACTGATAAATTTCAAATCATATGCATTGTAATCAACAATTTCCATAATGCCATCAAACAAACCTGTTACTTTGTTTCGTTGCGAATAAACTCTATGTTTGATTGAAAGGATAATAAACATGAAATCGGGATCTTTTACATAAGCCGTTCTAATTCGCGAGAAAGATGTTATATTAGGACTCTTGCCGCTGTTTGGAATATCATTGGAAGTCGCCTTTACATCTATATTGCCTGTGAGAACAGCATTTTTCTTCTTGAATTGCAAAACTATATCCGCCATTCCAAGACGCTCTTGTGCCTCGACATTTATAAGCGAATAACGGTTATCTGAATCATCTCGTATCCCTGAGAAAACTTCAAACGCCCAAGCTTCAATCATAGGACCAGCAATTTTGTTTATATTTTCGAGCGGCAAACCTAATTTTAAATTCGTATTCAAGATGATTTTATTGTCGCCAATATTTTTTCTTGCGTCAAGGATAGAAAGCATCTGATTTACTACAAAGATGGAATCTTCGCGATAGTTTTTACTTTCTTTCGGGATTTTGAAAGTCAAGTCGTCGTAAGTCATTGAAGTCACCTGTTTAAACGTAAAAGCGGCTCATGCCCGTACACAAGCACAAGCCGCCAAAATTTTCAGCAGTTAGATTAATCCTTCGACAGGTCAGAGCCGTCTTTGAGCCAGCTCATCATGCCGCGAAGTTTTGCGCCGACTTTTTCAATCTGATGTTCGGCGTGAATTCTGCGTTGCGCGAGGAAGTTTGCACGACCCGCCGCACGATTCTCAACGAGCCAGTTGCGAGCAAAGGAGCCGTCCTGAATCTCAGACAACGCCTTTTCCATAGCCTTGCGGACTTCTGGCGTTATAATCTTCGGACCGGTTGTGTAGTCGCCATACTCCGCAGTATCGCTAATGGACTTGCGCATTTTCGCCATGCCGCCTTCGTACATCAGGTCAACGATAAGTTTCATCTCGTGGAAGGTCTCGAAGTAGGCAATCTCAGGTTGATAGCCCGCCTCGACGAGAACTTCAAAGCCGTTCTGAATCAGATGAGTTATGCCGCCGCAAAGGACGCACTGTTCGCCGAAAAGGTCGGTCTCGGTCTCTTCCTTGAAGGTCGTTTGAAGGACGCCAGCGCGGGTGCCGCCGATACCGCGAGCATAAGCAAGGGCAATGTCGAAGCAATGACCAGAAGCATCTTGCTCAATCGCGAAGACATCGGGAACGCCGCCGCCCTCAACAAAAGTTCTGCGGACGAGATGCCCTGGACCCTTGGGAGCTACCATGAAAACATCGACGTCGGGCGGAGGAACGATTTGTTTAAAATGTATATTGAAACCGTGAGCAAACGCGAGAGCGGAGCCGCTTTTGAGATTGGGGGCGATTTCGTTGCGGTATACGTCGGCTTGCTTCTCGTCGGGGATAAGCACCATCGTTATATCGGCGTTCGCAACAGCCTCGGCGACGGGCAGAACCTTCAAGCCAGCTTTCTCGGCGACAGCTTTGGACTTCGAGCCCTCATACAGTCCGACGACGACTTCAACGCCGCTTTCCTTAAGGTTGAGTGCGTGTGCGTGTCCTTGCGAACCGTAGCCGATAATCGCGACAGTCTTGCCGTTCATTATCTCCCAATTAACATCGTTATCGTAATACGTTTTTGCCATTGATTAAACCTCCAGACAAA
>JAFQZB010000342.1 GCA_017406175.1 Selenomonadaceae bacterium
ATTAAGTTTTCCGCTTGTCAAATCGGTTGCGGAGCCGATGCTCGCTTATCAAACCCCGTCCATCCCTGTCGAAACCATTACATCCCCTTTGTTTTAAGATTGCCGCAGTGTACCACGCGAAATATTTTTTGTCAATCGTTTGCCTCCACGGCGGCTATCGCGTCCGCTGGCTCAACCAAACCGAACATGACCTTAACGAGCGCGTCGCCGTATCTCTCAATCATCATCAGCCCGATTATAACCGAGAAATCAATCTGCTCGTAAGTGGGCGGCGCGAACTCACTATCCCCGCAATAAAGCGCAATCCTGTAAGAAATCTCGCCGTCGTTGAAATCGAAGTCAAAGCACCCGACCTTCAAGCCGTAATTCGCCCGAAGGATAAACTCTCCGACCTTGGAACGCTCCTCCTCGCCTGCGTTAAGCGGAATCATCAAGTGCAGAATAAGTTTATCGTCGTAAGCGTGGAAAAATATCGTGGTGTGTCCAAATTTGGTGTCGACAGAATAAATTGCGCTCGCCACGTCGCGTTCGTTGAAAGGCTCGTGCTTAACCCTGTCCCGCTTAAAAAAGTTTTCGACCGCCGCTTTAACCTCCTGCAGCGTGTCACGACCTCTTGTATCTTCCATGAAGAACTCCTCCCTTTAAACTGATATGAAAGCATTGCCAGAGGCAACGAACCGCCAAAGGTAATCCGCCGCCTCGCCCGCATAATTTACGTTAATCCTTTTCGTCGCCGTGACTGGTAAGGCTGTGCCGTCCTCGATGAAAATTTCTTCGCCGCACAAGTCAGCCCCGTAAAAATTTTTCGTTACGCCCAAAGCCTTTGAAAGCTTGCCTGGTCCTGAACACAGCTCGCGCAGATTGTCTTGACCTCGGCGACGCTTCATAAGCTCCACGCCGTCCACAGGTTCCAACGCCCTAATCAAAACCGCTTCGGGGATTCCCTCGACGTTAGCGACGACGTTTGTACAGATATGCATTCCGTAAATCAGATAAACATAGACGAACCCGCCCGCGCCGTAAAAAATCTTCGTGCGCTCGGTCTTGCCCTTGTAAGCATGAGACGCGGCATCAATCGCGCCCATGTAAGCTTCGGTCTCAACGATGATTCCGCCCGTCAAGCCTTCGGGCAAGTTCGTTACGAGTTTCTTGCCGATAAGTTCGCGAGCTACCGTCAAGCCGTCGCGCTGATAAAATTCGCGGGTAAGTTTCATCTCTAATCGCCTTACTATAACTCCTTTTTATTTTATGATAGCACAAAAAATCCCCCGCCGCAATTTTGGCGGAGGATAAATTTCCAAAGGACGGTCAATCAACCTTAACGCTCATCCACAAGCTATTGTAGTACTCGTCCATTTGGTTGCCGAGATATTGATAGGTCTCTTGCCCTTTGTAGGTTTCGGGCGACGGGAACGCTATCGGCGAATTCTTAATCTCTTCGTCCTGCACCAAGTCCTTAACGCCCGTGTTCGGGGTGGAATAGCCCAGATACTCAAAGTTCATGACGGCGATATCAGGGCGGCACATGAAGTCAATAAACTTGTGCGCGTTGTCGACGTTCTGCGCGTCTTTAGTGATAACCCAACCATCAATCCAAAAGTTCGTGCCTTCGCGTGGGATTGCAAACTCCATGTTCGGATTTTCGCGCAGGATAATCATAGCCTCGCCGGAGAACACAACGCCCATTGCCGCTTCAGAATTGATTAGCTTGTCTTTGACCTCGTCGACGACGTAAGCTTGCACAAGCGGCTTTTGCTTCTTTAACATTTCTTGCGCCTCAGCCAAAATGTTTTTGTCGGTCTCGTTCATGCTTTGCCCCATGAGCTTAAGCGGAATCATCATTGCATCGCGTGCGGAGTCCTGCATTAGGATTTGCCCTGCGTACTTCTCGTTCCAAAGAATGCTCCAGCTGTCGACGGGGTCAGTTACTTTCGTTTTGTCGTAGATTATGCCGACCGTCCCCCAGCAATATGGCACGGCGTATTTGTTGCCGGGGTCGAAGTAGCTAGCCTGCTTGAAGAACTCTTCGCCGATATACTTTTTGGCGTTGGGGAGCTTAGCAAAATCTAGCGGCTGAACTAAATCGTTGCTTATGAGCTTTTGAATCATGTAATCGGACGGGCAAAGAACGTCATAATGAACGGCACCTTCCGCCACGCGGGGATACATGCTTTCGTTGGTGTCGAACTCGTCAAGGATAACATGTATGCCCGTTTCCTTCTCGAAAAGCCTAAGCGTTTCCGGGTCAAGGTAATCGCCCCAGCTGTAGACGTAAACGACTTCTTCCTTTTTGTCGCCGCCGCCACAGCCAGCGATACCCAACGCAAGACAGCCCACCAACAGGAGCATTAGAAATTTTTTCATTAGAATACCTCCTCATATCTCTTCAGCTTGCGACGATTAATCGCGAACAGCATAACGAATATTAGCACGAAGAAAAATACCAGCGTCGAGAGCGCGTACATTTCGGGGTGAATGCCAATCTTTAACTCGGCGTAAATCTCTGTCGTCAGCGTGTCGACGCCCGCACCCTTTGTGAAGTGCGTTATTATGAAGTCGTCGGCGGACATGGTGAACGCCAATAGGAAGCCCGCAAAGATACTCGGTCTAAGTTCGGGCAAGATGACGCTGATAAACGCTCGGAACGGCGACGCGCCCAAGTCCAATGCCGCCTCGTAGAAACTTTTATCCAGAGCCATAAGCTGAGGCATGATGCACAAGATGACATACGGCACGTTGAAGACGATGTGCGCTAGCAGAATCGACACGTAGCCGAGCTTTAGCCCTAAGCCCATGAACAGTAGCATTAGCGATATTCCCGTTACGATGTCCGCGTTGAGTATCGGGATATTCGTTATGCTTAGGAAGGTCGCCCGCCACTTACGAGATAGCTCCTTCATTGCCACGCACGTTATCAGCCCCAAAACCGTCGCGATAGCCGCTGACATAATCCCGATTGATAGCGTGTTCGATAGGGCGTCGGCTATGCGGGCGTCGTTGAAAAGTTTTTCGTACCAATTCAGCGTAAAGCCCGTCCAATGTCCACGATAACGGCTTGCGTTGAAGGATTGAGCTATCAGAACTCCAATCGGCGCGTAGAGGAAAAGGAATATCGCCGCCAAGTAGACTTGCTTAAGATACTTCATGGCTCCTCCTCCTTTCGTTCAAACGCGGCAGTCAACAGCATATTCAGCACGATAAACACCATAAGGATAACCGACAAGGCGCACCCGACGTGCCAATCATATTGGAAGGTAAATTCCTGTTCGATTATGTTGCCGATTAAAAGGAGCTTGCCGCCGCCAAGCAACGCGCTTATAACAAACGTCGTGAGCGCGGGGATAAAAACCATCGTCACTCCGCTGATTGCGCCGGGTATGGTAAGCGGCAAGATTATCTTCGTGAACGTCTGCCAATAATTTGCGCCCAGGTCGCGTGCCGCCTCAATGATTCGTCGGTCAATCTTCGTAAGCGAGATATAAAGCGGCAAGACCATGTAGGGCAGGTAGTTGTACACCATGCCAACGACGATTGCGCCGGGCGTGTTAATCATCTGCAAATCGGGCAGGCTCAAAAGGCGCATGAGCTGATTGATTATGCCGTTGCCCTCAAGGATTGTTTGCCAAGCCATCGTGGACAGGAGCGAATTCATCCAAAGCGGCAGGATA
Source organism: Selenomonadaceae bacterium (assembly GCA_017406175.1). Classification (GTDB taxonomy): domain Bacteria; phylum Bacillota; class Negativicutes; order Selenomonadales; family Selenomonadaceae; genus Quinella. The sequence continues at coordinate 3,669 of JAFQZB010000342.1, forward strand.
AACAGCAGGGAAATTATCGTCGTGTTGTCGCGCTGACGTTCCGTGAGGATTAAGCACAGAGGATACGCAAGCAGAAGACAAATCACCGTGCTTATCAAGGCGAGCGCGATTGACAGCTCCAACGCGTCAAGGTAGCCGTGCTGCAATATCAAGCCCATGTTCACGAGCGAAAATTTTCCGTCGTAATCCGTCACGCCGTACCACACGATGCAAACCAGCGGTATAAAGATAAATAGCCCCGCCCAAATTAGGAACGGAGTTAGCAAAATATTTCTCACGCCACGATTAAACATCTTGAGCAACCTCCTCGTCCTCGGATTGCGGCTTGCTCATAATTTGGATATTTTCGGGCGCGACGTACAGGCTTACCTCCTCACCGACCGTGCGCCCCGTCGTCGACTGAATCAGCCATTCAAAGCCGTCCGCCTCAACGTTAATATCGTAAGACATGCCCCAGAATACCACGCGAGTCACCACGCCATTGAAGGCACCTTCGGCGGGCGCGGCAAGCTTAATGTCTTCGGGGCGAATCTGCACATCAACCGGACACTCCGCAGGGAAGCCGCTATCGACGCAAGGATATTCCCTGCCGAAAATCCTAACGACCCTATCGCGAACCATGACGCCATCGATTATGTTGCTGTCGCCGATGAAGTCTGCAACGAACGCGTTCTCCGGCTCGTTGTAAACATTCTCCGGCGTGCCGACCTGTTGAATATAGCCCTGATTCATGACGACAACCCTGTCGCTCATCGATAAGGCTTCTTCTTGGTCGTGCGTCACGAAGATAAAAGTTATTCCAGTCTCCTTGTTAATGCGGACGAGTTCGCGGCGCATGTTTCGTCTAAGTTTCAAATCCAGTGCGCTAAGTGGTTCGTCGAGTAGCAAAACTTTAGGTTCGTTGACGACGGCGCGGGCGATTGCAATCCTCTGTTGTTGCCCGCCGCTTAGCTTAGTCACGTCGTTTTTTTCGTAGCCTTCGAGGTTGACTAGCCTAAGCGCGTATTTGACCTTATCTTGAATGTAATCGGCAGACTTGCTCGCGATTTTCGGTCCGAAGGCGATATTCTCTTCAACGTTCATATGGGAAAAGAGGGAATACCTTTGGAAAACTGTATTGACTGGTCGGCGGTTCGGCGGTAGCTTCGTTATGTCTTTTCCGTCGAAGATTACCCGCCCCGTGTCCGGACTTTCAAAGCCGCCGATTATCCTTAGCATTGTCGTCTTGCCGCAACCAGATGGACCAAGTAGCGTGATGAATTCGCTTTCGTAAATCGTCAAGTCAATCTCATCAAGTACGAGCAAACTTCCAAACGATTTAGCGATGTTTTCCAAGTGTATTAGTTCCCGTTTCATTTCCCAGCAACCTTTCCAAAAAATTTTTCCGCATTATACAAAAAAACGACGCGCCTATCAAGGAACGCGCCGCAAAATATTTCTTATCGTCAGCCGAGGATTTCGGAGACCAATTTATCTGTATCGCGCATGGCAATCAAGATGTCGTTCATGGTCTTAGCAAAGTTTAGCATCTCTTCTTCGGAGTAGCGTCCCGCGTCGTAGTCCAAGAACAAGTTGTATGTTCCAAAATCTTCCGCCTCAACCTCTATATCAAGAGCGTTTTCTGCGGCGGAGATTTCATTGGGCGGCAAGTAAACCACTTCGGCGGGCGTATCCGCAAAAATTAAATCGCCGTGCATATACTTTTGAAAAATAAAGCTGACGCAATCATCTTCCAAGCCCTCGCCGTACACGATGTCCAAGCTCTTGCGATACTTCATGCCCAGTTGCTTTTGCCCTTCCAATCTATTGAGGAATTCGCCGACGGAAATATCTTTGTGGAAGTCCCACGCGCAAGGGTATTGTTCCAACATCAAGCCCATTAGGCGATGTTCGCGCATATTCGTCCGCCCGTTGTGTATCCAGCTCATGATTGATTCTTTCGTGCCAGTGAGCTTCGCCATTGTCAACATTGACGCGCCGAGGAAGAAAATATTCTCGTCAAGATGCGTCGCCCTGAAGAATTCTTCCGTGAAGTTCTTAAACTCGTAGTCCAGACTGCCTTTAGTCCACGGCGCGACGTTTTGAACTTTCACGGGCGGCAGGTGCTTGCGCTTATCGAAACGGCGTAGCATGTTCCGCCAATACTGATGACCTTCGGCAAGCTCTTCGGGCAAAAGTTTCGATTCTTCTTCCACGTAGTCAGCATAGCTCAAAGGGGTTCTCATCTTCCGCCCACGATATGCCGCGTCCACTGCACGAACGAACAGATACGAACTCGCCACGCCGTCCATTATCGCATGATAAAAATCCGCGTAAAGATATTTGGCGTTCGGCGTCTCCATTAAATAAATTCTGTACAGCGGCTGATTGATTAGGTAATACGGCTCGCGCAAACTCTTCATGCGCCTCTCGAAGTTTTTGTCGCTCATGCGCTCCAAGATAACCTTTTCTACCGCGCCTTCAAATATCTGGCAAAGGTCGCTTGTTTCGGGGTGAAAGACGAATCTGCAACGGAAGATGTCGTGCTTCTCCAGAACGAGATTAATCGCGTCCGCAAGGTGATTCATGTCTATTGCCGCCGACAACTTGAACAGACCGCCTATATTCATCATCGTTGACTTTGCCTTGTTGAAATGCGTATCGACCAACCAACGCTGCATGGGGCGCAATGGATAGTACTTCATAAAAATTCTACCTCCTCATCAATAATTCAGCGCAGATTATAGCATAAAAAAGCCCCCGCGATTATCGGAGGCAAAAATTTTTTCTATGGATTGTTAAATGGTGTGAAGTCTGATAGAAGACGTGCCGCCCTCGCCGTACTTCATACCTGCCGTTAAGATGACGAGGTCGCCTTTCTCGACAAAGCCTTTTTCGAGTGCGCTAGCCGACGAATAGTCAATCATCTGGACAATATCGAGCCACGGCGTACCGGGTATCGGATAGACGCCCCAACGCAAATTCAAATGACGGGCGACTTGATTATCCGGCGTGAACGCGATTATCGGTGCCTTAGGCTTGTACTTCGACACGACGCGAGTAGTATAACCCGAACGCGTCGGGGTGATGATTGCTTTCGCGCTGAGTTCGTAACCAAGCTGAACTGTGGCATGGGCAATGGCGTCCGTGTGTGAATTTTTCCTGTGCATGCCCTTCTGTAGGAAAATATCTTTGTATTCGAGTGATTCTTCAATGCGCGTGGCGATTTGCTTCATCATAGCCGCCGCCTCGACGGGATATTTTCCGCCGGCAGTCTCGCCGCTCAGCATGATGACATCTGCGCCGTCGAGGATAGCGTTGCCCACGTCAGAGACTTCAGCGCGGGTCGGGCGGGGATTAACCGTCATGCTCTCCAGCATTTGAGTTGCGACGACTACGGGCTTACCAACTGCGTTGCACTTCTTGATAATGTCCTTCTGGATAATCGGCACGTCCTCGGCGGGAATCTCAACGCCCAAATCGCCGCGAGCAACCATGATACCATCACTAGCCGCAATTATCTCGTCAATGTTCTTGACACCTTCTAGGTTCTCTATCTTGCTGATAATCTCCATGTGCCCGCCGTTATCTGTAATGAGTTTGCGGAGAGCCTCCACGTCTGCGGCGCGTTGAATGAAACTTGCGGCTACAAAATCCATGTCGTTTTCAATGCCAAAGAGAATATCCTTTTCGTCCTGTTCGGAGATTGCAGGCAGTCCGAGTGCCACGCCAGGAGCCGCGACGCGTTTGCGGGAACTCATTTTGCCGGAATTAAGTATCGTCGTGTAAATGTCCTTGTCCTTAATCTCGTCAATCCGCAACTCAACTAAGCCGTCGTTTAGCAGAAGTTTATCGCCTACCTTGACTTCAGTGTAAAGGAGCTTGTGAGTTACGGTAGCTTGAGTTTCGTCGCCGAGAATATCCGCGTTGACGAGGGTGAACTTGTTGCCTTCGACGAGCTGAACTGCGCCATCTTTGAATTCGCCGAGCCGCATCTCCGGACCTTTGGTGTCGAGTATCAACGAAATGATTTTGCCTGTAGCCTTAGCGGCGGCTTTCACGGCGTCGATACGTTTTTTGTGCCCCGCGTGGTCGCCGTGCGAGAAGTTAAAGCGGGCGGCGTTCATGCCGTTAGCAATTAGCCCCTCGATAACGCCTGGCGCGTCGGTCGCAGGTCCTTGCGTGCAGATAATTTTTGTCTTCTTAAGCATAAGCTGAACCTCCAAAAAAATTTTGTAGAACTTCGAGCGCGGCAATTTGCTTGAATAGTCGAAGAGTCCGCCGCGACCACTGGATGCAACGTGCACGTTGCCCTCCTTAGAATTTTTTCCATTATACAATAGCTTGCCGCGTATGCAAAACTTTTTAATCCATGTCGCGTTCAAATTTGGCAAGCGTTTCGTTCGTCCCGATAACAAAGATTTTCTCGTTCGCGGTGAAGACGTGCTTTGGCGGCGGCGGCACGAGCATTTCATTGCCGCTCTTTATCGCCACCACGTTCACGTTATAAACTTTGCGCAAATTCGTTTCGATTAGGTTCTTGCCAATCAATTTCTGCGGCACCTTCAAGCTTAAAATGCCAATGTCGTCGTCGATTTCTTTAAGGTCAGATGAATTCTTTGTAGCCAATTTCCGCGCTAACTGCCTAGCCGTATCCCGCTCCGAAAATATTAGTTTCGTCGCGCCCAATCGCTTAGCCATCTCCGCGTGCCGCTCGTCAATCGCTTTAACGATGATTTCTCCGACGTTCAATTCTTTGCAAAGCATGGTCGCCATCAAGCTTGCCTCTAAACTCTTCGAGGCGATTATCACAACGTCAAAGTCCGATATACCGACTTCCCTTAGTGCATGCGCGTCCCTTACATCGAAGCTCACGACTTTGGTAAGACTTTCCGCCATTTCCGCTACAATGTTTTCGTCCTTATCCACGCCGAGGACGTTATAGCCCAGTTCCTCCAGCGTCAACGCGACGTTCCGCCCGAATCTGCCCAATCCAAATACTGCGAAATTCTTTTTCCCCATGTCTATCACTCAACCTATCATTATGTCTTCTTTAGGATATTTTATTCGCGTAGGTTTCTGCGTTATCAGCGACAACATAAAAGTCATTATGCCGACCCTGCCAACGAGCATTGTCAGAGTCAAAACCAACTTGCCCCACATGCTCCACTGCGAAGTTATCCCAATTCCCATGCCGACCGTCCCGAAGCCCGATACCGTCTCGAAAATGACTTCCTCTAGTTCGTGAGTTTCGCCGTCGATGATTGATAAGATTATGCCCGCCGTCACGACCCAGATAGTTCCCATTGTGAAGATTGCAAAGGCTTGGTCGCGCAGTTCCCGACTGATTCGCCGCCCGAAAATTATAATTTCGCTTTTGCCTTTGAAGACCGCCCACATTGACTGCAAGATTATAAAAAAGGTCGTAGCCTTTATGCCGCCGCCCGTCGACAGTGGACTTGCCCCAATGAACATTAGGATAATCATAACCAGCTGCGTAATCTGTTCGGTTTGCGCCAAATCGAATGAGTTAAAGCCCGCAGTCCTGCACGAGACCGACATAAAGCACGCGTTAGCGAGTTGCGCGGGTATGCTCAAGTTGCCGACCGTATCAGGGTTATAGTATTCCACGCCGAAGATTAGTAGCGTCCCGACCAGAATCAGCGCGGCGTTCATGACGATAACTATCTTTGTGTGCAGGGAATAATTCCGCCAAAATTTTTTATGGAGAACGTCCGACATGACCGTAAAGCCTATGCCGCCCAAGATTATCAGCAAGCCAATACACGTCATCAAAAAATAATCGTCGTTGCGTTTGCAGAGGCTGTCATAGTTGCCGAATAAGTCAAAGCCCGCATTGCAGAACGCCGACACCGAATGAAATATCCCGTAGCCCAAAGCGTTAATGCCGAATTCGGGGTAAAAGTGAATCGCCAGCACCACCGCAAAGAACAGTTCAATCGCCAGCGTGTATTTAATCATGCGGCGAATTAACTCGAATAAGCCCGCCTGCCCGCCTTGATTGAGCGACTCTTGCAAAACTAAACTCTCCTTGAGCCGAAAACGATAGCCCATAGTGTGCACGACGAGTGTTGCCAGCGTCATTATTCCGAGTCCGCCGACTTGAATTAGGAACAGCATGACAATCGTCCCGAAAATCGTTAAGTCGTTGTGAAGGTCTACGACCGTTAAGCCCGTCACGCACGAGGCAGAAGTAGATACAAATAGCGCGTCGACGGGGTGCAGTCCTGAATTGTTAGTCGTGCTTATCGGCAACATCAAAAGCACCGTTCCGAGCAGAATCATAAAGACAAAGCTCATGATTATAAGTTGTGTGGGCTTTAATCGAAAAGTCTTTTGCAGTCTGTCCATTGATGAAGTCTCCATAAAAATTTTTTCATTAAGCTAGGGAGTGTTGAACAAACACCGCCTCTGCCCGATATAAATATTGTCACGCATTGAAAAAACCTCCTTGCTAGTTAAGTTGTTGTGCAACTGCAATCCTAGTAGGAAGGTTTTTTCTTTGTCAAGGGCGATGCTTATAGGAGATTTTTGCTGTAGTACTCGCGTACTTGATGATAATCGTTTATGGTGTTTTCTCCGCGCTCAAGGGCGACAAGTCCTGTGCGTATAACCTCAAGTATTCCGTAGGGGGCGAGGAGCCTCGTAAACGCCGTGACTTTCTCATCGTTGCCGGTTATCTCAAAGATTAGCGTCGTTGGCTGAACGTCGACCACATGGGCTCGGAAAAGTTCCGCCATCTTCAATACGTCAAGGCGCGTGCTGTCGTCGGCTGAAACTTTTATCATCGTCAAGCCGCGAGTGACTGCCGTTGCCGAATCCAATCGTTGCACCGCTTGCACTACGGGCATTTTCTCCAGTTGCTTAATCACTTGGTCGACAAAATTTGCGTCGCCGTGTACGACAACCGTTATCCGCGAGAATTCGGGCGATTGCGTGATTCCGACTGACAAGCTATCGATATTGAATTCGCGCCGGCTAAACATGCTAGCCACACGCACCAAGACGCCCGGTTGATTCTCGACGTAAATCGATAAAACGTGCTTCATGCTCTGTAAGCTCCTCCTAAAAATTTTTTCCGTGCGCAAGGTCTCAAGAGGTCATGCGCTTAGCAATAGTCGCCGCCTCTGTTATGAGCGTTTGCACCTGATGAATCTTTTCCTCCGCCGATTTAATCGTCTCTGGGTTGCGGTCGTCTATCCACTTTGAATAAGTCTGCGCGGCGTCAATGGCGGTGTCGCAAATCTTCATGTAAAGGTTATGCAAAGTCTCGGCTTCTTTGGGAACTCGCAACGAGAACAACTCCTGCTTGTGCTCTTCCCAATCCTTTTTGAACGTGTCATTCATTAAAGCCTTCAATTCGGCTCGCGTCTTGTCCTCAGACAAGTTGCCTGTGGAAAGTATCGCGCCGTATTTTTTTTCTGCTTCACGCAATGTCGCTTCGTGCTTGTTGTTTATCTCGCTCGACTGCCTTAAGTAATCGTCGAGTTGCGCCCGCCGTGCTTGGGCGATTTGCTCAACGTAATCTTTGAAGTTCTGCACGCGGCTGACTTGCCACTTATCCTCGTTGCGAGTCAAAACAAATTGAATCGGGAATTCTCTATCAAGCTCTGGTTGAAAGATTATCAAATCGGCGAAGGCTTCGTTGCGGTTGGCGTCGTTTATCTGAACGTTTCTTACGTCGCGCACCTCGGCATCTTTAAGCCCCATCCTATCGAGCAATTCAACTACGCCAGCATTCTTCTCCGCGTCAAAGTTGCCCGTAGCAACGTAAGAATCAATCGCCGCTTTCAAACTCATCAGCATCGGGTCGCGGAGCATTTGCGTAAAGTCCTTAATCACGTCTCTGGTATCAGCCATAGTCACAACGTCTGGCGAAGTCACAACCTCAACAAAGCCATCGTAGCCCGACGCAAGCACGCCGTCCACATTAACCACGCTGTGGAAAGTCTTCGGGTCGTGGTCTTTAATCGATTGCTCAATCGTCTTTATCGCAAAATTGGGAGTGTCGGTGTCCACGTGGAAATGATAATAGCCGCCGCCAGCCACCACTATTGCCAAAGCCGCAAGTCCTACGCCCGCCGCCCGTTTGATTTTCTTATCCAATATCATCGCCTCCGCTTTAAGTTTTAAGTCTTGATTCTGCCGCCGTGATTATTTTCCTGCTAAAAAGTTCTTCCCCTTAGTGCCTTGAAGACTTGCCGACGAACTACCTTATAGCCGCCGACGTTGCGAATCTTCACATCAGCCCGCTTGCAAATCTCCTTAGGCGGCATCTGCGAATTGATTCGGGAGACTGCCTGTTGCCTCGTTAAGTGGTCGCGTTGCCTAAGCCGCCAGATTTGCACCGCTGGTTTCGTGTAGACCGCCCATATCTCGTCGAATAAATGCTCCCAGCCCGCCTCGAACAGTAGCGGCACCTCCAAGACAACGAGCCTTGCGCCGACCTCCGAACACTCAACCAAGAAATCCCGCGCCTTGTTCAAAAGGATTGGGTGCGCCACCGAATTAATCCACGCCCGCTCGTCGGGGTGATTGAAGATTATCTCGCCGATTAGTTTCCGGTTCAAAAATCCCTCAGGCGTGACGACATAGCCGCCGAAGTGTCGAACGTAAATATCAAACAGCTCGCCGCCCGGCTCCAATAGCCAACGCGTTACCTTGTCAATGTCAAGGCACGTTGCCCCGCAGTATCGACGCAAGATTTCTGCAACGGCTGACTTCCCGCACGAAATGCCGCCCGTCAATCCGAGTATGTACAAAATCATCACCTGCCAATTCCTAGCTTCGCCATGATAAAGCTTTGCTCCGATTCCATTTCCTGCCGCTGGTCGTCGTCCACGTGGTCATAGCCGAGCAAGTGCAACAGCCCATGAACTTCCAGAAAAATAATCTCGCGTCGGAAGGAATGCCCGAAGTCTTCCGCCTGAACTTTTGCCCGTTCCAGAGAAATTATCACGTCGCCCAAAATCTCAAAGTCCGTGCCGATAACCTCTGGTTCGTCGCTCTCGCGGAACGCAAAAGATAAAACGTCCGTCGCCCTGTCCACGCCGCGAAACTTCTTATTCAAGGCGCGTATATGTTCGTCGTCCGTCAAAGTTATGCTAAGCTCCGCACCTTCCACGCCGTAAAGCTTGCTGACCACGTCCGCCGCCCGGAAAATTTCTTCAAACAGACTATCATCAATCGTCAAAGTCTCTGGTTCAAAACTAACTGTCGTGTTCATGTCTATCATAAGCCTCCACGATTCGCGAAACGACTTCATGGCGCACCACGTCAGCCGAAGTCAATTCAGCAATGCCGACGCCCCGAACGTTATTTAAAATCTCCACCGCCTCGGCAAGCCCCGACTGAACCCTACGCGGCAAATCAATCTGACTTAGGTCGCCGGTTATTACCATACGCGAGCCGAAGCCCAGTCTCGTCAAAAACATTTTCATCTGCTTTGAAGTTGTATTCTGCGCCTCGTCGAGGATTATGAACGCGTCAGAGAGCGTCCGCCCGCGCATGTATGCTAGCGGGGCAATTTCTATCACGCCGCGATTAAAAAATTTCTGGTAGAGGTCGAAGCCCCAAATCTCCTTCAAGGCGTCGTAGAGCGGGCGCAAGTAAGGGTCGACCTTCTCTTGCATGTCGCCGGGCAAAAAGCCAAGCCGTTCTCCCGCCTCAACTGCCGGTCGCGTCAAGA
>JAFQZB010000343.1 GCA_017406175.1 Selenomonadaceae bacterium
GAATCGTCCTCTTCGCCGACGGGGGTCTCCAACGATACTGGCTCTTGCGAAATCTTTTTAATCTCCCGCACGCGTGCTACGTCCACTTCCATTTCTTTGGCAATCTCTTCGTCGGTTGGTTCGCGTCCGTTCTTCTGCAAAAGGTTCCGTGAAACCCGCGTGAGCTTGTTAATTGTCTCAACCATGTGCACGGGGATTCGGATTGTGCGCGCCTGGTCAGCTATCGCCCGCGTTATCGCCTGCCGTATCCACCATGTCGCATAAGTCGAAAATTTGTAGCCCTTGCGATAGTCGAACTTTTCGACCGCCTTAATCAATCCCAAGTTGCCTTCTTGAATCAAATCAAGGAACCACATGCCGCGCCCGACGTAGCGTTTGGCGATTGACACGACAAGCCGCAAGTTTGCTTCGGCTAGCTGTTTCTGGGCTTCGGAATGTTCTTCTTCGTCGTCGGATTCCATACGCATTGCCAATTCTTTTTCTTGGTCTGCGGTAAGGAGCGGCACGCGTCCGATTTCTTTAAGGTACATGCGGACGGGGTCATCAATTGAGACGGTATCGGGTATCAGGTCTTCCACATTGGGCTTAAGAGCCTCAACATCTTCGGCAGAACTTTCAACCGTATCGATGGAGCCTAATGAAACTTCTTGCCCTAGGGCTACACCTCCTGCCGCCAACTCGCTATCGACATTGCCGCCAGCTTCGTCAATTTCTTCAAGGGGCGTGGTGTCCTCGTCAGTTATCGGTATGCCTTCGCGTTCACAAATGCTAAGAATCTCATCAATCTCGTCCGTGTCGTCTCCTATACCGAGCGATTGAAGAATGCTATCCAAGTCGCCCCAAGTCAGCTTGCCACCAGTTTGCTTTGCCTTATCTGTTAAGATTGAAACGATTTTTGACGGACGACCTTTGACATTTGCGCTTGCCCCCTCCGATTGTCCTTCTTTGTTTCCAGACGAGCTAACTGTTTTGGTCACTTTAGGCTTAGGCGACGGCTCCGCATGAGGCTTAGGCGACGGCTCCACATGAGGCTTAGACGACGGCTCCGCATGAGGCTTAGGCGACGGCTCCGTATGAGGCTTAGACGACGGCTCCGTATGAGGCTTAGACGACGATTTATCCTCGACGGGGATTTTATTCGTATCGTCTGGAGCAACGTTTGCCACTTCTATTTTTATGCCTTCGCGTTCACAAATGCTAAGAATGTCTTTAATCCTTTTCTTGTCGTTTGATATGCCCAAGGTTTGAATAATTTTGTCAAAGTCACCTTTGCTTAACTTTCCGCCCGTCTGCCCAGCTCTTAACGTAAGAAGTGAAATAATTTTTGACGAACTACCCTTGGCGGCTTGAATTCCTGCCGCAACGTCTGATTCTGGTTTGTTTTCCGACAGGCTGCCGCTCAAGCCAACTTTTTTCGGCTCGACAGTTTTATCCTCTCCTGTCATATATGCAGCCTCCTTTCAAAAAGCAATTCTCTTTACGGATTGCCTTTAAGATTATCAACTTTTACTTTTATCTTAATCAATTCTTTGACAGTCTCATTATACGTCATCTCGTCTTTTGGGCTTTCAACTTGAGCCTTGAGTTTGTAAAATTTCTTCATGAGCACGATTTGACGCAGTGTGGCAAGCGATTCTTCAAATAGGGCAACTTCCTTTTTGCCGAATTCGTCCGAGCCGTTCATCAATATCCGCGAAAGTTCTAAGTTTGCTTCCTCGCTCAATTCTTCTGCCGCACTTATCTTATTGGGTCGCCGTTCTTGCTCCGCGCATTTTTCAAGCCACGTGATTATTTCCCTATGATAAGGCGTAAAGATTTCTTTCGGCAACACCGTCAGCACATAGTCGAGAATATCTGCTTCGTGCCAAAGCATACGCAAAATCTCTTCGCTTGCCATCTGTATCCGCGATTCTTCTTCGCTGTATGTTTTTGGCTTCTTGATAGCGGAATCTTTTTTCGGCTCGTTCAAAGGTTTTTGCTTTAAAAGTTTGTGATATTCATCGGTGACGCGGCGTTCGTCCAGGACGAGTTCGGCGGCAATCTTTTTTAAATACTCTTCGCTAGTGACAGGATTATCAACATTGACAATGACTGGAAGAATATCTTGCAATGCCCGAAGCTTTCCTTGCGTCGTCGAATGTTCCGTATTCGCTAGGACGTAATTCATGCGATAATCAATCAAGGTCGCCGCGTTCTTTATGAGTTCCTCGAATGCCTCTTTGCCGTGTTTGCGAACGAATTCATCAGGGTCTTTGCCGTCGGGGATTTTTATAACGAAGACTTCTGCGCCTGCCTGCTGAACAATCGGTAAGGCACGAATCGTAGCGCGTTGCCCTGCCTCGTCGCTATCGTAGCAGAAGATAATTTTCCGAGCGTAACGCAGAATCAACTTGACGTGTTCGGGCGTGAAGGCAGTTCCCAACGTTGCAACGACATTTTTTATTCCCGCACTGAAAAGTGAAATCGCGTCCATGTAGCCTTCGACGACAACCGCCGCACCCGCCGCGCTTATCGCACGATTCGATTTATCTAATCCAAAGAGCAAGTTCCGCTTATTGAAGAGCACCGTTTCTGGCGTGTTGAGGTATTTGGGCGTCTCTTCATTCTCGGAAGTTAGAACACGTCCCCCGAAGCCTACCACGTGCCCGAAGACATCAGCGATTGGAATCATCACACGTTCGCGGAACCTGTCGTAGTAGCCAGAAAGAGTCCTCCTTTTGACGATGAGCCCGACCGATTCTAGTTGCTGAGCCGTGTAACCTTGGCGCGTGAGCTTTCTTAAGAGATTATCCCATTCTTCAGGCGCGAGACCTAAGCGGAAAGTTTCAATCGTCTCCGCGGTAATTCCACGTGCCGCAAGGTATTTCCTGCCGACTTCGCCGCGAGCTGTCTTGATTAAACATTCGTGATAAAAATCCTGCGCGAGTTCATTAATCTTTAGCAAAGTTTTTTCTTCACGTCGTCGCCGCTCCTGTTCGGGCGAAGAATTCCTTTTCGGTAAGTCGATGCCCAACCGTTGAGCCTGAAGCTTGACCGCCTCGAAATAACTTATGTTTTCAATGAGCGAAAGGAACTTGAAGACATTGCCGCCCGCCCCGCATCCGAAACAATAAAAAAGTCCTTTATCGGGGCTTACGCTAAAAGACGCGGTCTTCTCGTTGTGGAAAGGACAACATCCCCAATATCGTCCGCTCCTTTGACTTAGAGTTACGTATTGGCTGACGACCGAATAAATATCCGTCCGTTCGCTAACCTTCTCAACGAATTCATCAAGCTCCGCACTTCTCACAGCCTTTCAACCTCCGTGGCGTTTATATTCCCCGCGTCTTTTAAATTTCCTTTCAAGCACGCAATAATTTTTAAGGCGTGATATAATCTGCGCGGGAGGGATTTATATGAAAATAATTGTGGCGATTGATAGCTTGAAAGGTTCGTTGACGAGTTTGGAGGCGGGCGCGGCGGCTCAACATGGCATTAAGTCCGTCTCGAATCATCAAGTTAAAGTGTATCCTTTGGCTGACGGCGGCGAAGGTACTTGCCAGGCGATTATCGCGGGGCTAGGCGGCGTGCTTAAGTCCGTCGAGGTGATTAATCCGCTCGGAGGAAAGGTCGCGGCTCAATTCGGCGAGGTCTTGGATAAAAAGTTAGCCGTCATCGAGATGGCGAACGCCGCTGGACTTCCGCTCGTGCCCGAAGACAAACGCAACCCGCTTAACACGACAACTTATGGCGTCGGCGAACTGATTCGGATTGCCATTGGCGACGGTTGCCGCGATTTTGTTATCGGTATTGGCGGCTCGGCGACTAATGATTGCGGCTTGGGCATGTTGACGGCTCTGGGCTATGAATTCATCGGCGGCGGCATTTACGGTCGCGACTTGGAGAAAATTACCGCGATTGATGATTCAAACGTCCTGCCGGAGCTTAAAGAGTGCACGTTCCGCATTGCCTGCGACGTGACGAATCCTTTGACGGGCGCAAATGGTTGCTCGGCTGTCTACGGTCCTCAGAAGGGTGCGACGCCTGAAATTGTCGAGACTATGGACGCGTGGATTAAAAACTTCGGCTCCCTCTCCGCGGACTTCCTAAAGCTCAATGAACAATCCGTGCCCGGCGACGGGGCGGCGGGTGGTTTAGGCTTTGCATTCAGAAGTTATCTGCACGGCGAACTTTTGCCCGGCGTCGATTTGGTCTTAGACGCTTTGAACATTGCGGACGATTTGAAGTCGGCGGACGTGCTAATCACTGGCGAAGGTCGCCTCGACAGTCAGACGGCTCAGGGCAAGGCTCCTTCGGGTGTGGCGAAGCTCGCTAAGAAACTCAACCCGAATATCATAACGATTGGACTTGGCGGGAGCGTCGCTGACATCTCCGACGATGCAGGATTGGACGCGGCGTTTGCTATCCTACGCGAGCCGATGACGCTTGCCGAAGCTATGCAAAAAGACGTTGCACAGAAGAACCTTTCCGAGACCACCGCGCAGATTATCCGACTGCTTGAGATTGTCAATTTTAGTCATCAAGTAAACCTCGACTAAGATAACCAAAGCCTCCTCCTCAAAAAAGCTTGACACGTACATATGGTTTCCGTTACATTTTATCAAATTTAAAGTTGTAGGAGGATGCCTTGAATGATTAATCTGATTGTTTCCATTCCTGCGCACGAGAGAGCAGAAGTCCTCATAGAGCAAATCGCAAACATCAAACACTTTTGCCCGACGTGCGCTATTGTTTTGCATATAAGTAGCAGCTTTAATTGGAAGGACAGCAACCTCACTGAGAAAGAATTTTTATCCGCCGTGCGGTCGTTTGATAATGTCTTTATCAATCCTGTGCGCTTGAAAACAGCTCGTGCTGAGATTATTCATACCCACATCGCAAATTTTGAATACGTTTCTAAGATGGTCGACTTTGAATATTTCGCTATGAACGCAAGCAATGAATTGTTCGTAAGACACATGCCGCCGATAAGTGACTGCGATTTATGCGCCCAAATAATTCACAGCTATGTTTCTTGTTACTGGTATAAAAAAGTTATCAATGACGAATACATTTACAAGATTGTAGATTATCTTGGGGGCACGAAAGAAGACATATGTAAATCCCAAATCGAAGGTTCCTTTTATCGCAAGGGGCTCTTCAAACAGATTATCGACGTGATCAATCAAATTTATCCCTACGAAGAGATTTTCAATCAAAAGAGGCAAATTTATCCGCGCGAAGAATTTTACTTCTCGACTATCGCTCGCATTTTGAATAAGACTGCGAATTTTAAGGTTCGCCAGCCAAATTATACTTTTGTCGCTTGGGGAAATAAAAGTTTTCTTCCGACGCACGAACAGATTATCGAAATCGCGCAAGGCAAAATGAATGGGCGTTATTCTGTTAAAAGAGTGTTGCGCAATCTCGATGACACCGAACGGATTTTTATCGGCACGCAGATTGGAAATTATCGACAGGAAGCAATTAATTTAATGATAAATGCTAAAGGAAATCGCCCTTCGCTTAGTTATTCTACAGATAAAGATGTTTCTTTGATTGATATAAATGATTTCGCAAATCGTTTCTCTCCTAGCTATACTACAGACATGGATGTTACCAAATTAAAGCTTAATACCCCCGCTTAACAAGTCCTTTTATAAAGTTTTTGGTTTTCGTTTCGGGAAAAGATCGTAGCAGTTTGAAGCCCGCTCTTAGCAAATTAGCGCAACTCTATCCGAACAAGGAGCTTAAAGTTATCGGCTCGGCGGGAGTATATCCGATTGATGACATACCTTACTTTCAAGCAAACGATATTCCCAAACAAAAGATAGATCTTGTTGTGGTTACGGGCGGCAGTGTTGATATTAACGGCGTGGCTCCCGACGTGCACTTTGGCGACGTACTCAACGAATTGAAACGCTTAAACATTCCCGAAGACAAAATCATTTTGGACAGAGTGCTTGCTGTTCCGAACTTTACCTTTGACAAATATAAACAGCTCAAAGCGTCGCGTCCAACGATTTTTGCGGCGAATTGCTTTGGCGGCGTGCTTTATCATCGTTTTGGATTAAAGTTCCTCTCTCCGACCATAAACATGGATATCGACGATAAGAGCATGGTTAATTTCTTGAGTGAGCTACGTAAATGTATCGATGCCGATTTGCAATTTCAAAGTCTGTCTTCAAGACCATACCCGATTTTTAAAATAAACGAAAATGTAACTTTGCATATGAATCACTATGGGAAATACGGAGCCGAATTTGCCGAGTCTAAGTGGAATGAACGCAAGGCGCGCATAAATTGGGATAACGTCATAGCCTTTAATCGCACAGGAAATCCAGAGATACTCGAAGCGTTTGATAAGCTTCCCATTGCCAAAAAGTTTTGCTTTGTACCGTTTCCGTCGGATAAGCAATCGGCAGTTTACCTTGATCCTGCTCTTGATCTCAATAAGGGAAATAAAAGGGTTATCGGCGATTTAACCAATCGTTTTGGCTTGGGCTATAACAAATACAACTACGACCTGTGGGATATGCTTTTATACGGAAGAAAATCAACTTATTAAAAGGAGTGAGTCATTTGCCTAAAATACATTTGGTCATGCCAATGGCGGGCGGTGGAAGTCGGTTTAGTCAAGAAGGCTTCAAAATGCCTAAGCCTTTGATTGAACTCGGTGGCAGACCTTTTTTCTATTGGGCGACACAATCAATCCTCCAAAATATTGCTTGCTTAGACGTTACCTTTGTCGTTCTTGAACAACACATTAAGCAATGGAATATCGACGCCACGATAAAAAGTCTCTATCCCGATGCCAAGATAGTTACCGTCCCCGAAGTCTTGCCCGGCGCGGTATGCACTTGTTTGCGCGGCGTCGAAGGAATAACCGATAACCTTCCTGTTCTGTTCAACGACTGCGACCATGCCTTTTCCTGTGCGGCTTTGGCTAATCATCTTTCCGCCGTAAAACCTATTGAGTTTGATGGGGCTTTGGTTACGTTTGAATCGTCTAGCGCGAAGTTCAGCTACGTCAAATACGACACGAGCGGCAACATAGTCGGCACGGTTGAAAAGCAGGTCGTGAGCAATCGCGCCATATGCGGAGCCTATTTTTTTGCCAATGCCGAATTGTTCCGCGCCATGTCCGAGCGATACTTCGAGACCTGCCAATATAAAGAGTATTTCGTTTCGGGTTTGTACAACGAGCTTTGCAAGGCGGGCAAACGTGTCGTAGCCTTTGAAACGGATTTCCATTTGTCGTTCGGCACGCCAGAGGAATATGCGCTTGCAAAGCAGAACATCAGCTTTCTTAGTAACTTAAATAAAAAATTTGGTGATTAAGATGAAAGTTATCACCCCATCTGCAAAAAAAGTTCCCGCTGAAATGCAAGTTAAGACCAGAACTTTTAATAACATTGAAATCGACCAAGACCGCGGCATTTTAAAAAAGACCAGTGACGATACTGAAAAATTTGTCGGCGAGATTAAATGGTATCTAAAACTGCCACAAGAACTTGAATACGTGCGCCCCAGAATTTTTGACTACTCTTTGCATTATACCCAACCATACGTTCGCATGGAGTATTATTCTTACAGCGCTTTGCACGAGCTATTTCTGTATAGCGAGCTTTCTGCTGGAAAATGGGAAAAAATATTTAAGACGATTAAATTTGTACTAGCGGATTTTTCGCGTTACAAGTTGAGCGGAGAATATTTGCCAGCTTTACTTTCTATGTATTTGGAAAAAACTTTGAGTCGCTTAAATTGCTTGAGAGCACAATCAGAATTCAAAAGTCTATTTGAGCTTCCTATCTGTATTAACGAGCAAATCTATTTATCCTTAGACAAAGTGATAAAAATTTTAGAGGAGCTCATCCCAAAATTACTTTTCAGCGTCAAAGAGTTTTCAATCATTCACGGCGACCTTTGCTTTCCAAACATAATGATTGATCCAAACTTTAATTTCATCAAACTAATTGACCCAAGAGGAAAATTTGGGAACTACGACATTTATGGAGATAGAAGATATGAATTTGCGAAACTCTTGCATAGCCTTGAGGGCAAGTATGATTACATTATAAAAGACATGTTTGATTTTGAGTTTCATGGCAAGAACAATTTCCAATTTAAAATTTTGGAAACAAAAAGAGCGTTTGACTTGAACGAAATTTTTTTTAGAGTATTCAACGAGGATTTAAAGGATAACTTACGGGAAATCCGCTTTATAGAAGCGTTACTCTTTTTCAGCATGATTCCCTTACATAAAGAGAATCTTAAGCGTCAATACGCTATGCTTTGCACCGCAATTAAAATCTTGAATGAGCTAGTAAATATAGGAGCTAAGTAAATGAATACTTCCATTGTAAAAAATTTGGCTTTGTTCGATTTGGACGGCACCTTGTTTGATACCAACGAGGTCAATTATCGTGCTTACCAAAAAGCGTTGGCGCATTTCGGATTCAAGTTTGAACGCGAATATTGGTACCGGAATTGCATTGGCAGACACTACAAAGATTTTCTAGCCGACATTGACATAACCGACGAAAAAATCCTCAAGGAGATTCATAGGCTCAAGAAACAATGCTATGGAGAATTTTTGCCTTACGCTAAGGAGAATCTTCATTTGTTCAAGCTGATAGCTTTAATGAAGCCGTGCTACCATATCGCGCTTGTTACCACCGCTTCTAGGCAAAACGTAGAGGATATTTTGCAGACGTTCAATCGAACAGAAACTTTCGATAGTATTTTCACTCAAGAAGACGTCTCGAAGATGAAACCCGACCCCGAATGCTACTTGAAGGCAATGGATTATTTCAAAGTGGAGCCAACAAATACTATTATCTTTGAAGATTCCGAAGCTGGCTTATTGGCGGCAGAACGTAGCGGCGCATTTTACTATAAAGTCTTCAAATTCAACGAGAGGAGCTAAACAAAAGGTTTTTATTGATTTAAAATGTTCGCTCTGATAGAATGCCTCCGAAAAAATTTTTAGGAGGTAATTTTTTTTGCTGGATATGAAATTTGTACGCGATAACCTCGACGTGATTCGCGCTATGCTAAAGAACCGCAACAACCCTTTGAGCCTCGACAACTTCAGCGACCTTGAACAACGTAGACGCGCAATCTTAGCCGAGACCGAACAGCTTAAGGCTCAACGCAACGCAACGTCAAAAAAAATCGGCGCGATGAAGAAGGCGGGCGAAGACACTTCAGCCATTGCCGCCGAGGTTCGCCAGATTGGTAATAAGATTGCCGAACTTGATTCACAGCTCCGCGACGTGGAAGCTAATCTGCGCGACTTGCTCTTGCACATTCCGAACATTCCCGCCGCCGACGTTCCGATTGGTCTCGACGACTCGCAAAATCCTGAAGTCCGCAAGTGGGGAACGCCGCCCGCCTTTGACTTTGAACCTAAAGCCCATTGGGAACTTGGCACGGCGTTGAATATCTTCGACTTCGACAGAGCCGGCAAGGTCACGGGCGCACGCTTTACTTTCTATCGCGGGCTGGGTGCTCGCCTCGAACGCGCCTGTATTAATTTCATGATGGACTTGCACGCAAACAAGCACGGCTATACCGAAATGCTCGCGCCCTATATCGTAAACCGCGACAGCATGATTGGTACCGGTCAGCTCCCGAAGTTCGCCGAGGATATGTTCAAGCTCGAAGGTCTGGACTATTACCTTGTGCCGACTGCCGAAGTGCCTATGACGAACTTTCACCGCGACGAAATTTTATCAGCTGACACGCTCCCCGAATACTATTCCTGCTACACGGCGTGCTTTAGGGCAGAGGCTGGCGCGGCAGGTCGTGACACTCGCGGCTTGATTCGTCAGCACCAGTTTAACAAAGTCGAGTTGATTAAGTTCACTAAGCCCGAAGACTCATGGAACGAATTGGAAAGCATGGTCGACGCCGCCGAAGATGTCTTGCGCACTTTGGAGATTCCTTATCGGGTCGTGCTGCTGTGTACGGGCGACATGAGCTTTACCTCCGCCAAGACTTACGATATTGAAGTTTGGATGCCCGCGCAAGGCAAGTATCGCGAAATTTCTTCTTGCTCGAACTGCACGGACTATCAAGCCCGCCGCGCTAATATAAAGTTCCGCCGCGACAACAAGTCTAAGCCCGAATTCGTGCACACGCTAAACGGTTCGGGAATTGCAGTCGGCAGGACGGTCGCCGCAATTTTGGAAAACTATCAGCAGGCGGACGGCTCCATTAAAATCCCCAAGGCTTTGGTTCCTTACATGGGCGTTGAGGAGATTCGCGCTTAAAATCATTGACAAGCTAAATCTTCCGTGATAAATTCTTGCCGGCAAAAAAATAAGCGTCAAAGACGCCCGAACTTGATTAAAGCGGTTTTACCCCCGTAATATTTGTAAGATACTCGGTGGTTTTGGTCAGTCAAGCTCCGTTAAAGCTTAGCTGACCGTTTTTGTTAATGCCCAGAGGATAATCCCCGTGAGAACAACTACGCGGAAGATAATCTTAAACATTACTCTTCCCCCTTTCCGGGGGTTGATTGAACCGCTCCGCCCGTCAAGCATGACTGCGCAAGTTCAACGCGGGAAATATATCATACGCCAAAAGCCTTTTCAACGAAAAAGTTCTTAAGTCTTGTGAGCGTCGCCCCAAGCGCATAATCCGTCGAGCAATGGAATTAATGACTTCCCGCGCTCGGTCAAAGAGTACTCCACCTTCGGCGGAAGTTGGTCGTACTCTTTTCTTTTTATTAAGTCGTCCGTCTCAAGCTCCTTTAACGTCCGATTGAGCATGAAGAATGACACTTCGTCGCCGAGATAGCGTTTCATCTCGCCGAAGCGCACGACGCCAAACTCCATTAGCGTATACAGAACGCGCATTTTATATTTGCCCTTGATAACTTTGAGCGTGTAAGCTAAGCCCGTGTCTTTGAAGCTTTCGTTGCCGATACAGCGTTCCAATTTAATCGCCCGCCTCTAATAAGATTATTTGTATTGCCGCCAAAAATTTTTCTGCTATTATATCATCAAACACGAATTAGGAGAGTGAGCAGTATGAGCAGAAAGATTGTTGTACTAAACGGAAGCCCGCGCCCAAAAGGCAACACGTCGGCTTTGGTTGAGGAATTCGCACGCGGCGCACGCGAGGCAGGTTGCGAGATTGAAATTTTCTTCCTCGACAAGATGAACATTCACGGCTGCAAAGGTTGTTTCGGCGGCGGAAAGAATCCAGAGCATCCTTGCGTTCAGCGCGACGACATGGAAAAGATTTATCCGGCGTACAAGGCGGCTGACGTTGTGGCTTTGGCGACGCCGCTTTACTATTGGAACTTCAGCGGACAACTCCGCACCGCCTTTGATAGATTGTTCGCTGTTGCTGAGTGCGACCCCAACTACGCCAATCCAAAGAAAGAATCCGTCCTCTTAATGGCGGCGGAGGGCTACGGCTTCGACGACGCCTTGACTTATTATCAAAACCTGATGAAGCACCTCGGCTGGACGGAACGCGGACACGTCTTGGCGGGCGGCGTCTTTAAGGTCGGCGACATCAAAGGGCACAAAGAATTAACACAGGCTTATGAATTGGGCAAGGCTGTCGCTAAGGGCAACGGTCTTTGAAGAGAACTCGCCGTGACCGTCGAGCGTTATAAATTTCTAATCGGATACGCGGCTGTCTCCTTGAAACGTAGATTTTTATGAACCTCTGCCATTGCGCGGAGGTTTTTTGTGTCATAAACGGCTTTAAAAATTTTTCGTGACGGTGTAGAATAGGCGCGTTTGAAATTCACGGCAAAGGAGTAAAAAGTTTTATGCCCGTTATGGAATATTTGGAGCGCAACGCGGCACTCTACGGCGACGAGGTGGCGTTGGTGGAATTGAATCCCGCGGTGGCTGACGGTCGGCGCATGAGTTGGAAGGAATTCAGCTTGATTGAGTCAAATACGTTCGCTCCTTACCGCAGAGAAATTACTTGGCGAGTCTTCGACGAGAAGGCTAACCGTTGTGCTAACCTTTTGATTGAACGCGGCGTGCGCAAGGGCGATAAGGTCGCAATCCTCATGTACAACTGCTTGGAATGGTTGCCGATTTATTTCGGCGTGCTAAAGTCTGGAGCAATCGCCGTGCCTTTTAACTTCCGCTACGATGCGGCGGAGATTCTCTATTGCGCGGAGCTTGCTGAAGTCGACGTGATAATTTTTGGCTCGGAATTCATCGGGCGCATTGAAACCAACGCCGAACGCCTAAGCAAGGGTCGACTGCTTATCTACGTCGGCGACAACTGTCCGAGCTTCGCCGAGAGCTATCACATCATGGTTGACGATTGCTCTAGCCTTAAGCCCATGGTCGGCGGCATTACTGAAGACGACTTCGGCGCGATTTATTTTTCATCGGGAACAACAGGTTTTCCGAAGGCGATTCTTCATAAGCACCGAAGCCTGACGCAGGCCGCGCAGATGGAGCAACGTCATCATTTAACAAGCCGTCAAGATAATTTCCTTTGCATACCGCCGCTTTATCACACGGGCGCGAAGTTTCATTGGATGGGGTCGCTCGTGGCGGGTTCAAAAGCAGTCTTGCTCAAAGGCACAAAGCCCGAAATAATTTTGGACGCCGTTTCTAAAGAGCAATGCACAATCGTCTGGCTTTTGGTTCCTTGGGCGCAGGATATAGTTGACGCGCTCGACCGCGGCGACATTAAGCTTGAGGATTACAAGCTTGACCAGTGGCGGCTAATGCATATCGGAGCACAGCCCGTGCCGCCGAGCTTGATTCGTCGTTGGAAGAAGTATTTCCCGAATCACGACTACGACACCAACTACGGCTTGAGCGAGTCGACGGGACCTGGTTGCGTGCATTTGGGCTTGGAAAACATTTCAAAGGTCGGAGCAATCGGCGTGCCCGGCTATCGTTGGGAGTGTAAAATTATCGACGAACAGGGCGCGGAAGTTCCTAAGGGCGATGTCGGCGAACTTTGCGTTAAAGGTCCGGGCTTGATGACTTGCTACTACAACGACCCGAAGGCAACGGCGGAGGTTCTAAAGGACGGCTGGCTTTTAACTGGCGATATGGCTATGCAAGACGCGGACGGCTTTTATTTCCTCGTCGACCGCAAAAAGGACGTTATCGTAAGCGGCGGCGAAAATATTTATCCCGTGCAGATTGAAGACTTCCTGCACAAGTTCGACAAGATTAAGGACGTGGCGGTTATCGGCTTGCCTGACCGTCGGCTCGGCGAGATTTCAGCCGCGATTATCGAACTTCAACCGAACGTCGAATGCACTGAGGACGAGGTTAATAATTTCTGTCTCGACCTGCCGCGCTACAAACGCCCAAAGAAAATTATCTTCGCCGACGTGCCACGCAACGCCACGGGCAAAATTGAAAAGCCCGCCTTGCGCAAGAGATACGGCGCGGACAAGTTGGTTGCCTTAGAGAATCGAAGCTAAAAAAATTAAGCTGCCACTCAATGATGAGTGACAGCTTTTTTCGTGTCAGTACTGGTTTAATTTCTTGTCCTTATAAATCTTCATGCCCTTAAGCGTCGCATCAAGTGCAAGACCCTTTGTCGTCATCTGGAAAAGCCACACGCCCGGCGCAACATACTCCGCGCCCTCAATCGTGCCGCCGCTTACTCCGTCATCAGCAGAAGCCTCCGCACTTGCCCCGAAACGAATTTTGCCAATAATGAAGTTGTCCCACGCCTCACGAGTATTGAGCAGGAAAATCAGATTGTATTCCTTTACACCGAGTCCGAGTCCTGCCGAAAGTTCCTTCATGCGCAGGTAGACACGTTCGCCCGTGACATTGTTTATCGCAACGCCTCTTCCGTGAGCATCTCCAAAGAGACCGAGCTTAATCCCTGTACTGCTAAGCGTAGCATAAGCATAGCACTCGCTGATAACGCGCCTTGCGTGCGGATATTTTGCGTAGAGCTTTGCAAGTGTCTTGTCGTGGAGTTTGTTAATCTGCGCCCGTTGCTCAGCTATGCTCGCTGCAAAAGCCGTAGTCGTCATCATAAACAACAACAGCGTCGCTAATGTAAAAAATCTTTTCATAAAAATCATTTCCAATCAACTAAATTAAACTCCATACCTGCCTAAGTCAAAAAAATATGTGTGCTCGAAAGTCTCACCAAATATCATAACGCCGACTGTGCCGAAAGTTCTTGTCATTATCAATGAATTGCATTTCGATAAGATAAGCATTTCTATAAGATATTCTTTACCTTGCAGAAAATAAGCATCCTCTCTATTTATCCGAAAAGAAGTAATACATTTGCCCGGAATATAATTCACAAACTCTTTATCAAAAGTCACGCATATATCCCCAAAGATGTTCTTAAAGTTTTGTTCTATCGCTCTATCTTCTGTAGCGAGGAAAATTTTATTGCAATTCCATTCTTTCAGCTTGGTACGAACTGTATCCTCAGCTAGTGATATGGAAGGGGGGATATAATGCCACTTAGGTTTATTAGCGGTGTAATCTGTTCCACGTAATTTGATGCCGAGTACTTTATCTGTTGGCTTGAATAATTTTTCTTGTACTGCTAAAACTTCCCTCGATATTTCAGCTTTTACCTTAAGAAAGCCCTGTCTGACGAGCTCCTTATAAGGTGCCAAATTTTCTTCATTAAAATTTATAGAAATATTTGGTTGCATAGGCGCACTTAACCCGCTTAAGATAACATTCTCTCCGTTGAATGCTTTTTTTAAATCAACTTTCATTGGTTGTTCGAAAAAATATTCCCAGGCATTTTCTTTACCAAATTTTTCAGGTGCCAGATAAGCATTTTGATAATTTTGCATGTTGACGACGGGAACCCAACCTTTTGATAGCGCATAGCGAATATGACCTGCAAATGCCGTGAAATGCCAAAAAAGTCCCGAACTTACATATTGAGGTCTAATTATATAATACGTCGGCTTGGCGGGGTCGCCTTTCCTAACGTAATGTTCTTTTGAATTTTCTCTGTCAATTAACTTTTCGTCTATCAAAAGTCTCTCTCCTTCTTTATAAAAAGCGGGCGACGACTCGACGAATCAAATCGCCGCCTAGAAATTTTCGTGAGCTGAATTATTTCATGGTGACAAGAGGTTTGCCAGTCATCTCGGCAGGAATATCCATGCCCGCCATAGTCAGGAGCGTCGGAGCAACGTCGCAGAGGGCACCGTCTTTGACTTCGGCGACGCGGTCGCTGACAACGATAATCGGCACGGGATTGGTCGTGTGCGCCGTGAACGGTTCCTTGAGCTTGTAATCAAACATCTGGTCGGCGTTTCCGTGGTCAGCGATAATGACGACCTCGCCGCCGATTTTCTTCATGCACGCGATAAAGATACCAACGCAAACATCAACGGTTTCGACCGCCTGAACTGCCGCCTTCATAACGCCCGTATGCCCGACCATGTCGCCGTTAGCAAAGTTGAGGATAATGAAGTCGTATTTCTCGGAAAGAATCGCCTCGGCAACTTTAAGCGTGACGGTCGGGGCACTCATCTCCGGCTTAAGGTCGTAAGTCGCAACCTTCGGACTGGGGACAAGGATACGGTCTTCGCCCGCGTAAGGCTCTTCGACGCCGCCATTAAAGAAGAACGTCACGTGAGCATATTTTTCCGTTTCGGCGATACGGAGCTGAGCTAAGCCCGCCTTGCTAATCGTCTCGCCCAAGCCGTTTTGAACACTTTCGGGCGGATAAGCAACGTCGACGTTCAAGCCTTCCTCGTATTGGGTCATCGTAGCAAAGGGAATGCCGACAATTTCTTCGACACGCGGGAAGCCGTCAAAAGCTTTATCCGTAAAGGCGTGCGTCAATTCGCGGGCGCGGTCGGGGCGGAAGTTAAAGAAAATAATTCCGTCCGCCGCCTTAATGCCGTCATAGTCGCCGATAACCACGGGATTAACGAACTCGTCAGTAACCTTTGCATCGTAGCTGGCTTTAATCGCCACGTCGGAGGCAGGTTGTTTGGGAGCGTCGGCTTTGGCAATGGCGTCGTAAGCCTTCTGAACTCTATCCCAACGTTTATCCCTGTCCATTGCGTAATAGCGTCCGCTGATTGTGGCAATTTGTCCAATGCCAATCTCTTTAATCTTAGCCTCAAGGTCGGCAAGGTATTCAACGGCGGAACTGGGCGGCACGTCACGACCGTCAAGGAAGCAGTGGACGTAAACTTTAGCAACGCCCGCCTTCTTTGCGAGCTGAAGTAAGCCGTAAAGGTGCTCGGTGTGACTATGGACGCCGCCGGGCGAGACCAGTCCGAACAAATGCAACGCGCCGCCCGAAGCCTTAACCTTGTAGACGACGCCGCAAAGAGCTTTGTTCGTGAAAAAGTCGCCATCGCGGATTGCCTTTGTAATTTTCGTCAGCGGCTGATAGATGATTCTGCCCGCACCGATATTCATATGCCCGACTTCGGAGTTGCCCATTTGCCCATCAGGCAATCCGACGTATTCGCCCGAAGCCTGGAGCTTGGCATTGGGATATTTCTTGACGAGCTCATCGAGGACAGGCGTATTGCCGACCTGAATCGCGTTGAAGTTGTCGCGGGCGTCGCCAATGCCCCAGCCGTCCATGATGATTAAGCAAATCGGAGCGTTTTTGATTTTTGCCATTCGTTACACTCTCCTTTTAAACTCTGCGTGGATTGATTATTGTTTGATTGAAGTTTCCACGCCGAAAAATTTTATCCTGCGTCGACTGCAATTTTTTGTTAAAGAAAAGCCGCCAGTGTCCCGAACAGAGGCGGCTTAACTTTTTCTGTATGAACCCTTCCAAACTACTTCAAGAAAACGGCGACGACCATGGCGGCGACACCTGTAACCGCTGCGCCGATACCAACCATTGCGGCGATTGTGATATTTCTGACATGGTTGCCTATACCTTCAATATTCGCGTCCATGTTGTCCATCTTCGCGTCAATTCTAGCTTGCATTTCTCTCATATCTTGGCGTATCTCTCGAATATCGGCTTCTTGTCTTTCGCGGGCGGCACGGCTTTCTTCGATAAACATATCCAGCTTGGTTATAACACGGTCAGTTCTTAATTCAAGCTCCGAAACTTTGGTTTCCAGCTTTTCAACTCTGTTTTCAATGTCAGCCATAATCGTCACCGCCTTTCCTTAAGAAATAGTCAGGCTGTTAAAGGCTTAGAAATTAACAATCGCGCTGAAGTCAGCAGATTTAAGGCTCGCGCCGCCGACTAGTGCGCCGTCAACGTTGGGTTGCTTCATGAGGTCTTTAATCGTCGCGGGTTTGACACTTCCGCCGTATTGAATGCGAATCGCGTCCGCCGCCTCTTGACCGAACATAGCGGCGACTTTCTCGCGGATAGCCTTGCAGACTTCCTCGGCTTGCTCAAAGGTCGCAGTCTTGCCCGTGCCAATAGCCCAAATCGGCTCGTAAGCAATGATGAGTTTTTTGACTTCCGCGGGCTTGAAGCCGTCGAGGTCTTTTTCAATCTGTCCGGTTACGAAGTCAATGTAAGTGTTCGCCTCGCGAATCTCAAGGGACTCGCCGCAGCAGATAATCGGAGTAATTCCCGCATTGAACGCCGCCTTAGCGCGTTTGTTGACGCCTTCATCAGTCTCGCCGAAATAGTCGCGGCGTTCGCTGTGACCAAGGACGACATAATCAACGTTAATTTCGTTCAACATGCCAGTGGAGATTTCGCCGGTGTACGCGCCTTTGGGTTCCCAATGAACATTTTGTGCGGCAACGTGAATGTTAGTAGACTTAACAGCGTCCGCAACCGCCGCAAGAGCCGTAGCGGTAGGAGCAACGACGACGCGGCATTCAGCGTTCTTGACGAGCGGAATGAGTTCCTTAACGAGCTTGACGCCTTCTTTAATCGTGTTGTTCATCTTCCAGTTGCCCGCGATAATCGGGGTGCGTCCCACGCCGTCAATCGCATCGATACCAGGCAGAACTTTTCCTTCGAGATATTCAAGGGTTGCGCCGCCGCCCGTGGAGATGTGCGAGATTTTCTTATCAAGACCAGTCTTCTTAAGAGCCGCAATAGAGTCGCCGCCGCCGACGATAGAGATTGCGCCCTTGTCAGTCGCGTCCGCCACAGCCTTAGCAACTGCGAGCGTGCCTTTAGCAAAGTTATCGAATTCAAAGACGCCCATAGGTCCATTCCAAATAATCGTCTTCGCGCCTTCGAGGGCTTTAACGTATTCTTCGGAAGTCTTTTCGCCGCTGTCGAGACCCATCCAATCGGCGGGGCATTGGTCAACGGGAACGGTCTTGTATTCAGCGTCAGCCGCGAACTTATTAGCAACAACGAGGTCGACGGGCAGAACAACTTTAACGCCCTTAGCCTCAGCCTTTTCGAGGAGGGATTTAGCGAGTTCGACTTTATCCGCCTCAAGGAGCGAGGTGCCGACTTCGTAGCCTTTTGCCTTGTCGAAGGTGTGAGCCATGCCGCCGCCGATTATAATCGTGTCGACCTTGTCAATCATGTTGCTGATAACGCCGATTTTGTCAGAGACTTTCGCGCCGCCGATTATGCCGACGAACGGACGCTGGGGAGCCTCAAGAGTTTTGCCAATGTAGTTAATCTCTTTTTCCATAAGGAAGCCGGACGCAGTCTCAAGGAAATGGGTAATGCCGACGTTAGAGGCGTGAGCGCGGTGAGCCATGCCGAAAGCGTCATTAACTGCGATGTCAGCAAGTGCGGCGAGTTGTTTCGCGAACTTCGGATTGTTCTTCTTCTCTTCTTTATGATAGCGCAGGTTCTCAAGCAGGAGGATTTCGCCGGGCTGGAGTTCAGCGGCGGCTTTTTCGGCGGGTTCGCCAATGCAATCTTCCGCCCATTTAACAGGCTTGCCGAGAATCTCAGCGAGTTTGGCGGCAATAGGTTTGGTGGAGAATTTCGGCTCACGAGCTTCGGTGGGTCTGCCGAGGTGGCAACCGATAATGACAGCCGCGCCCTGTTCGAGCAAATAGTTGAGAGTCGGGAGCGTCGCGTCAATGCGCTTGGTGTTGGTGATATTCTGGTTCTCGTCCATAGGAACGTTGTAATCAACACGAAGGAATACCTTCTTGCCTTTCAAATCAATGTCGCGAATGTTTTTCTTGTTCATCAGATAACCTCCCCAAAAAATTTAATGTTAAACGGAAAACGACCCGACTCAACATTTCAGAAGAGCCGAGCCGCTACATTTTTAACCGTGTTCAGTTGCTAAATCTTACTTGAGTTCAGCAAAGTACTTAATGGTGCGAACCATCTGGCTGGTGTAGGAATTCTCGTTGTCATACCAGGAAACGACTTGAACGAGAGTATTGCCATCGCCAATGGGGCTGACCATTGTTTGGGTTGCGTCGAAGAGCGAGCCGAATTTCATGCCGAGGATATCGCTGGAAACGATTTGCTCTTCGCAATAGCCAAAGGATTCATTCGCCGCCGCTTTCATAGCCGCATTGATTTGGTCGACAGTGACTTCGCCTTTAACAACGGCAAAGAGAAGAGTGGTCGAGCCAGAAGGAGTCGGGACGCGCTGTGCCGCGCCAATGAGTTTGCCTTTTAATTCGGGGATAACAAGACCGATAGCTTTTGCAGCACCAGTGGAGTTCGGGACGATGTTGCATGCGCCAGCGCGAGCACGACGGAGGTCGCCTTTGCGTTGCGGACCGTCGAGGATCATTTGGTCGCCGGTGTAAGCATGAATCGTCGCCATAATGCCGCTTTGAATCGGAGCGAGGTTGTGCAGAGCCTGGGTCATAGGAGCCAAGCAGTTGGTGGTGCAGGACGCCGCCGAAAGAACCGTATCCTCGGGCTTAAGGGTTTGATGATTGACGTTGTAAACGATTGTCGGGAGGTCATTGCCGGCAGGAGCCGAGATAACGACTTTCTTTGCTCCGGCTACGATATGCGCGGATGCTTTTTCTTTGCTGGTGTAGAAGCCCGTGCATTCGAGAACGACGTCAACATCATGTTTGCCCCAAGGAATCTCTTTGGCGTCTTTGATGGCGTAGATGATAATCTCTTTGCCGTCAACAACGATAGAATTTTCTTTAGCTTCGACAGTGTGTTTGCCTTCGCCGATTTTGCCGCAATAACCGCCCTGAGTCGTGTCATACTTCAGCAGGTGTGCGAGCATTTTCGGGCTGGTGAGGTCGTTGATAGCGACAACTTCATAACCCTCTGCGTCGAACATTTGACGGAACGCAAGACGACCGATACGACCGAAACCATTGATAGCAACTTTAACAGCCATTTAAAAATACCTCCCTATATCTAGAAACTCTTAAGAATAAACCTCAAGTTGTTTGCTATGTTACAACAAAATTTTTTCAGTGTCAACAAATTTTCGGAACATTTTTATTTAAGCCGCGTTTCATATTCATTGCTTTTTGAGCTTGGAGCCGCTGATTTTGTAGGTGTCGTCGTTTACGTGGAAGGTTGTAGCTGTGAACTCTTTAAGCACAACAGAGCCGCCGTCGACTTTAAAAGTAATCGTGCCTTTTGACTTGCTATAAGCGGTCGTGAAGTCCAATACGTCAAGCGTGAGCATGTCATTCTTATCAAAGCCATAGATAATATCCTTACCGTCGCCCGCCTCATAAATGAACGTATCGGCTCCCGCGTTGCCCCAGAGACTGTCATTGCCCTTGCCGCCGTGAAGAATATCATTGCCTGCGCCGCCGAGGAGTTTATCATTGCCCGCACCACCAGACAAAGTATCATGACCTTTACCGCCAGAGAGTGAATCATTTTTGGAGCCGCCGACGAGTGAATCATTGCCAGCCCCGCCATAAAGAGTATTCTTACCTGAACCGCTAATTATCGTGTTGTCGAGCTTGTTGCCCGTGATTTTAATCGCCGTCGTTCGTGCCGAGGCGTCAATAATCTTAACGTCGCTTTTGACAGTCACAGGCGATTTCGTTGAGTTCGTCACGGTTAAGACCTTATTGAAATCAATGTTGACAGCTGACAAGCTCGCCGCGCCTTGCAGAGTTATCTTGCCCTTGCCGACAGTCACGATAACATCATCGCCGTTTTCGACAGTTGAATACTTGCTTGCTGCTATGCTAAGCGTTGAAGTCTTATCGAAACCTTGGATTAAGTCGTTGCCGTCGCCAGATTTATATTTAAACAAAGTGTTTTGAGCGTACCTGTTATCGATGTAATCATTACCTACACCGCCAAAGACTGTTGAATTATTTCCAGAACTGTTGTTGATGATAATGTCATTACCCGCCCCTGCGTCAACAGATACATTCGCGTTCCAATTCTCGATATAATCGTCGCCATTGCCACCTATGAGCGTTGAATCGTCTCCGTCGTTATAGAGTGTATCATTACCCGCCCCTGCGTCAACATAAACACCTACTCCGCCAGAAGGCGTACCGCTGACTTCATTCCAAATTTTATCGTCGCCATCACCGCCGTCAATCTTAACAAAGTCATCGCAGTTGTGAATTTCATCATTGCCCACGCCGCCATTGATACTGCCATATTTCCAACCAGAGTTATTGTAAATGTAATCTTCACCACTGCCGCCGTCTATCGTCACTGAAGAGGCGTGATTGTAAATAGAATCATTACCCGCGCCGCCGTTTATCGTAACATTAGAACCTCCGTTGCCGATTATATCATCGCCTGCGCCGCCGTCGATTGTCACGTTGTTGCCGTAGTTGACAATGTCATCGTTGCCCGCGCCGCCATTTATGCTGACATTACTGCCAACTTCATTGAAAATAGTATCGTCGCCTGAACCGCCGTCTATCGTGGAGTTATCAGAAATTTTACCTGTGTCTTCCCATTGCATTTTCTTTGAATTCCATACGAAATGATACCCGTTATAAATTGAATCATCGCCGTCGCCAGCCGAAATTGAAGTTGCCCAGCTTGCTTCATTTTGAATGGTATCATTGCCCGCGCCACCTTTGATTGTGACGTTATCGGCGAGATTTTTAATCGAATCATTACCTTCACCAGCGTTTATCATTGCGTTTATACCATAGGCTGGACTTGGAGTACGCCCATTTTCGATAGAGTCGTTGCCCGTTCCGCTGTCGATTGTAACATCTTTACCGTAGTTTGTAATTTTGTCACCTAAGCCGAGTGCTATAATTAAGGCGTAGTCTTGAGTATTATAAAGCTTA
>JAFQZB010000344.1 GCA_017406175.1 Selenomonadaceae bacterium
ACTGGAAAATTTTTCCTGCAACTCCTGCGGAGTTTACTCAAACTCTAAGTCTAAATGGCGTCGTGACGCCATTCATTTTGCTTTGAAATGCTAAAATGGCTTGTGGAAAAACTCCTGCAAACTCCACAAAACTCCTGCAAAACTCCGCAAAACTCCTGCAGAGTTTACTCCAACTCTAAGTCTTTGACGTCTGTGAAGCCCCAACTTTTTCTTTAGACTATTGCTGGAAGAGGGGCAAGGGGGGAAACTAAGTTTGATTTTTGAGTATGCTGAATTGAGTAAACGTCAAAAAGCAGTAGAAGGTTGGCTTATAGTATGTTTTCATGTTTAGAGTAATCGGCTTTGGTTACGGTTGTGCTCAAGCTCTTGCGAAGGGAATAAAGGAAAAAGCAATCTTGAGACGGTTGATGTTACTTGGCGAAGTTTTGCAGTCAGATTCTTCGTAAGATGTAAAGTTGTTATAGGAGATACTGCACGAAGCATCGGAAATGTTCAATGAATTGAAAAGGCTAGATAAGTGAGGCGACTTCTTTGGAATAGATCAAATGTGTCCTAGAAAGTATTCGAGCGTTGTTTTTTGTCAACTTGCAAAATTGTGTCATACGAGTTGATTGCAAAGGGTGTAACATAAGCATGAACGAGCGAACAAAGATAGTTAAAATTTTTGGAGAGGCAGATGATGTTAGGGCATGTAAGGAGGCAAAAAATTTCTCAAGACGTTGAGTTCTGGAATATATAAAAGAAGAGTTGTATAAGCTGATAGAAATAAGCGAAGAGGACGAAGTTGTCCATAACGATAGTTTGAGGCATGATATAAAATGGCGCGAGAACTGATACCGAAATTGGAAAACAGTGCAACTGCATATAGACAGAAAAAAGAGTGCAGGAATCGAAAAAGAGCTAGCGGAATTTGCTCAGCGATTTAGGAAATGTTTTTGAGATACGGGAGTGAAGGAATGAAAAAATTTGGAGAACGAATACGGAATTTGAGAAAAAGCAGGGGACTGACAATTTACGAACTGGCAATGAGGCTGGGAATATCGCGAAATACGTTGACATTATGGGAACGCGGAGAAAAAGAACCGTATGGAATAACTTTATTGGAAGATATGGCACAAATTTTGCAAGTGCCTTTGCGGAATTTGTTGGCAGGAGAAAACGAAATACGAATCGAAGATGATTTGAAAAGTTTAAACGAACGAGTAGCAAGATTAGAACAAATTATAAGAGTATAAGCGAGTATGTATTTAGGAGCGATTAAAATGGCAGATAAAAAGTTTCGTGGTTACTGTCATGAATTTGGAAGTTTTGTTTATGGTCGTCTTTTACGACGAGATTATTACAATACTGGATACTATGAATGTTTTATTGAAGGAACAGATGAGGATTATGGAGATTATCTTCCTGATGTTGACCCTGATACTGTTGCTCAAATGGTTGGTCATGACAAAGATGGTGCAGAAATTTATGAAGGTGATAAGCTTGTCGATAATCTTGGACGAGAGCATATTGCTACAATTCAAGATACTTTTGAGCTAATTGCGGAACTTAAACTTAAAGAGGACGCTTGTAAATTGTACTTTGATTCGCAGGTAAGAAATGATGATTGAAATTCTTTTGGAGCTTTAGTATACTTAGGCAAAATTTTCAGAAAAGGTTACGTTTTTATGTGGTGCAAGAATTGTAATTTGGAAGTTAGCGTTGAAAGATGTCCTATCTGCGGTGCAACAACTGAAGAAGATATTCCTGCCGAAATTTTCTGGTGTGACATCTGTGATTTGCCTGTTATAACTCCACTTTCTTCTGATAATAGAAATATATGCCCGCTTTGTTCTGGAAAAATGCGACATCTTGCTACAGACATTCGTCCAGTCTTTCCTGAAGAAAGATTGTTGCTCGCCGCTTTGCTTGATAAACCGTTGGGCTTTTTCATGAATCGTTCAGTTTGGGCGTTGAATAGCAGATATTATATCGACGGTAAACCTATAAATGTTTCCGCAAAGTCTTTTGCAGAAGCTGATGCAGATTCCATTGCCACGAAGATTTCTGCTAATGACGTTGAAATAAGTTATACGCGTTTTGATAGTGATGTTATCAAATTTGTTTGCGTTAATCGCTACAGGCTCGCTACTCTTAAAGACGAGGCAGAATCTTTCGTGAGACGCACGGCGAAAAGATTTTCCAGTGAACGCGTCGTGATTTCTTTTTCCGGCGGTAAGGATTCAACCGTCGTTGCTGACATAGTCACACGAGCTTTGAACAATCCAAGCTTAGTACACATTTTTGGCAATACGACACTTGAGTTTCCAACGACGCTTGCCTATGCAAATCGTTACAGAGAAAATCATCCATTTGCTATATTTCAAAACGCAGTTAATGATGAACAGAATTTTTTTGATGTCTGCGAGGACATTGGTCCGCCAGCGCGAATGATGCGTTGGTGTTGTTCTATGTTTAAGACAGGTCCAATTTCTCGTGTCATAAGTAGTTTGTATCGTGATCAAAAGATTTTAACTTTTTATGGGATAAGGAAGTCTGAATCAGTTACCCGTAGCAAATATAATCGCGTGGAAGGTGACGCTGAATCAATTAAAATTCGTCAACAAACGGTAGCTTCTCCAATTTTTTTTTGGAAAGATGCAGATGTTTGGCTGTATATTCTTTCCGAAGGAATTGATTTTAATTTTGCTTATCGTCTCGGTTACGACCGAGTTGGGTGTTGGTGTTGTCCGAACAATAATCAACGTGCGCAATTTTTATCGCGAGTTTATATGTCGAACGAGTCTAAAAAATGGCGAACGTTTCTCATTGACTTTGCAAAAAAAATCGGCAAGCCTGACCCTGAAGTTTATGTTGATTCCGGTAAGTGGAAAGCTCGTCAAGGTGGCAACGGTCTAGTTTCTGCGAAAGATGTTAAGCTTAGATTTACGAATTGTACTACTGAAGAACATGCTAAAATTTATCAGCTTACGCGACCTTTTGATAACGAACTTGTCGGTCTGTTTGTTCCCTTTGGCAAAATTGCTTCTGAACTTGGAAGAAAACTTTTGCATGAAACTTTGGTGCTGGATTGTAAAACAAATGTGCCAATCCTTTCAATTATTCCATTTAATCAGGGAAATGCAGTCAAAATCAAGACGCTTAACGTTGCAGACCATGATTCCCATTCAAAGAATGGCGAGTTATCAAGTAAAAAAATTTAATGCTTGTCGAAAGTGCCTCAAG
The DNA here is from genome assembly GCA_017406175.1 of Selenomonadaceae bacterium. GTDB lineage: Bacteria > Bacillota > Negativicutes > Selenomonadales > Selenomonadaceae > Quinella. The sequence goes on from JAFQZB010000344.1 coordinate 3,226, forward strand.
TGCGAATCATTGTGCCGCGTCGGAGCGATTTCCGTCGGCGAAAAATATTTTATCGACCCGCTGAAATGCGCACATTGCAAGATGTGTGTTACGGCAAAATATTTAGACGGTGGTTGCATGATGGACAAATTTCTTCGGACGAAGTGATTGGAGGCTCGTCGAATAATGAAATTTAGAGCATATGATACCTTTTTCATAAGAAAGGGCTGGTTAAGTAAGGGAATGCGTCACGTAAAAAAGTCAGCGGACGTTTTTGTTTCTTGTGAAGAAAATCCGATGGATGTACTCGGACTTGGTGCGAACATGGTTAAAGCTTTGCGTTATTGGTTGCAAGCGGTTGAATTGACGTATGAACCTACTACGGGTAAACGTATACAGAGTTTCACTGGACTTGGCGAACTGATTTACAAGTACGACCCCTATTGCGAAGAACGAGGTACTCTGTGGTTTTTGCAGTATCGGCTTGCGTCGAATATTGACTTGGCAACTGCATGGTACTTTTTCTTCAATGAATTTTCTATGCAAGAATTCACTCGGGATAATTTTGTTACCGCTTTGAAAAATTACATTGACATGCAAGAAGGCGCGACAGAGATTGCTACTCGTTCTTTGGAAGAGGATTTTAACTGTATTGTCGGCACATACTTGCCACGTCACAGAGACGACGACAAAAAAATTTCTCCCGAAAATAATATCTTCTGTCCTTTCAGCGAACTTGGGTTGATCGACATCTTGAATAAGCGACAAAAAATTTTTCGGAAGAGTATCCCGTCAGCGGTTTCATTGAATCCGTGGATTGTGCTTGCTATAATTGTTGATAATGCGAAAGGACGCAAGGAGATGACTTTGACGGAGCTACTACGGTCACCTAAAAATATCGGACGCGTCTTTAACCTAGATTCAATTACCATGCTTGATGCGCTTTATAATATTGAGCGGCTACATTTGTTGAAAATTAGTCGGACTGCAGGGCTAGACGTTATTTCAATTCGTCAAGAATTGACGTTCTTGCAGTGCGTTGAAAATTTCTATAGGTCGATAGATGAGCAGGAGATTAGCTAATGAGTAAGATGATTTCTGTTGCAGAAGACTTTCAGTATTCTGTCAACATTGAGTACGATTTAGGCAACGATGACAAATTAAAAAATTTTATTCCGACGAGGACAATGCTCAGCTTGTTGGAAGAAATTTTGCTCAGTGTTCGCTCAAATTCTAATGAGCGCGCAAGAATTTTAATTGGCGCGTATGGTCGCGGAAAATCTCACATCATACTGGCAATTCTATCCATGCTCATGAAAAAAGACCTCATCTTGTTTGAAAAACTTTTGCCTAAGCTCAAATCGATTCCCGAACTTTATCGACTTGTCGAAAATTTTTACACAAGCTCAAATAAAATTTTGCCCGTGACAATCAATGGCACAGCGACAAATCTCAATCAGTCATTTCTTTCAGCTTTGCACAGAACACTGGTGAAATTCGACCTACTTGATATATTGCCAAAAACAAATTTTCAAGCGGCAGTTGAAGTTTTATGCCGTTGGCATAAAGATTTTCCGAAAACTTATGTCGCGTTCAAGAAACTCATTAGTGAGCCTGTGAAAAATTTTATCAACAGACTGGAAAATTTTGACGCGGAGGCTTACGCGACATTTGAGCAACTATATCCCATGCTGACTGCCGGCAGTGTTTTCAATCCGTTTATGGGTTTTGAGGCAGTTGAACTTTATGAGAGTGTTGCAAAAAGTTTGCGGACTAAAGGTTATACCGGTCTTTATGTTGTCTATGACGAATTCAGCAAATTCTTGGAGGCTAATATTGGACGTGCTTCAGTCAGTGATATAAAAATGCTTCAGGACTTCGCGGAGAAGGCGAATCGTAGCGGCGAATTGCAACTGCATCTTTTGCTGATTTCTCATAAGGAAATTTCAAACTACATTGACAAGTTGCCAAAAGAGAAAGTTGACGGTTGGCGCGGCGTGTCCAATCGTTTTTTGCACGTGCGCATGAATGAAGACTTTGAGCAGACTTATGAGATTATTTCTGAAGTAATTCATCGTAAGCCGAAACTTTGGAAAAATTTTTGCTCACGATACGCTAACGAGTTTAACTCATTGCACAAGATTTATTCGACTTCACGAATGTTCCACGACGTGCTGGACGGGTTGTCTATGACAATTGAAGGGTGTTTTCCGCTACACCCTGTGTCAACATTTATCTTGCCACGGTTATCCGAACGTGTCGCCCAGAATGAGCGCACACTTTTTACATTTCTTTCTGCCAATGGAACAACAACTTTATTCGCATTCCTGCAGAATTATCGTGATGATTTTACGCTACTCACACCCGATAAGATTTATGATTATTTCGAGCCACTCTTCCGCCAAGAACTTTACACAGGAGAGATTCACAAAACTTTTTTGCTTGCCGGTAGAATCTTAAAACAAATGGAGCCTACAACACTTGCTACGAAGATTATAAAGACAATCGCACTGATTTACATGTTGGAGCAATTTGAGTTGCTTGCACCTACTAAAGAACAGCTGACGGAAATTTTTTCATGTGATTATCCCGCAGAGGAAATTACGCGGACATTTAATGAGTTAACTGAAAAAAATTTCGTCGTTTACCTTAGACAAAGTAATAATTACCTTAAACTCAAACAAAGTTCAGGCGTGGACATAATGCAAAAAATCCGTGACGTTATGGAAAATCTTTCGACAAAATTTTCTGTGCGGGACGTTCTCAATGTCGAAAACTTTGAGAACGTTCTTTATCCGTCTCGCTATAACACTGAACACGAGATGACACGTTGGTTTGATTTTCAATTCGTTTCTAGCGAAGAAATTTTATCCGGATTAGATTTGGATACTGAATTTAGCGGTGACGGAATTATTTTTGGGGTTCTTGTTGACGATGAATCAGAAATTGAAAGAGTTGAAAAAATCATCTTAGCGACAAGCATGTCTAATGCTCGTTGTATTTTCGTTCTACCAAAAAGTTTCGTTGATATGCATGATGTTGTTCTAAAATTTTCCGCAGTTAAACAGCTTAAAGAGCTTGCGGAAGATGATTCGATTTTACTCGATGAGTACGAGGTTATTTTTGAAGATTTACAGTTGGTTATAAAAAATTTCATTGATGATTATACTCATCCTGAAAATTTTCGTTCAACTTACATTCACGATGGAAAAATTTTGCACGTATACAGGAAAGCAATGCTTAGCGAACTCATGTCGAAGATTTGTAGCGAAGTCTATACTCGGACGCCAATTATCAACAACGAGGTCATAAACAAAAACGAAATTACAAGCATAGCGGCAAACAGTCGCAGTAAAATCATTGCGGCTTTACTTCGTCAGGAGCTTGAACCAAATCTTGGTCTGCGCGGTACGGGGCAGGATGTTTCAATTATGCGTAGCACACTGATTCGTACAAATATCCTGATTGGCGATGACAACTCGCAAATAGACTTGCGTCCTAAAGATAATGACTACATGTGCGACTTGCTTAAGACAATAGAAAATTTTATCTTAGATGCCCAACAAAATCCGACTAGTTTTTCCGTGCTATATGAAAGACTGACTTCGCCGAACGGTCATATTGGTCTGCGGCGCGGTGTGATTCCGATTTATCTTGCGGCAGTTATTCATAGCTACAGACAACAAATCACAATCAGCTATCGTCTTAAACCGGTGCGCACGAGCGTCGATACGCTGATTCAGATAAATTCTACGCCTGAAGATTTTTCGATTGAATATCTCGACTGGAGCATAGACAATGAAAATTTTGTTGCAAAGCTCGCTGAAGCTTTTGCAGATTTTGTCATTAGCGCGGAAAAAAATTTAGGCTCTTGTGATTACGTGGCAAACGCAATGTTTCGCTGGTTCTTGTCCTTACCAAAATACAGCAAAGATTTCAATTCATGTCCAGACGGTAGCAAGGTACCCGAAAAATCTATCAAACTGCGCAATATCTTGCGACAAAATTTGAACGGCTCCGATTTGTTATTCAAGAAACTGCCGCAGATTTTTTCTAAAGATTTGACGACAACCGCCACTCAAATTATTTCGACGAAGAAATTTTTTGATGAGGCAATCGACGAGTTGAGAGGGTTTATTCTTGACCAGACGAAGAAAATTTTTTCAGCTGATAATTTGACGGCGGCTCTTCGTGATTGGTGCACATCACTTGACCCTAAAATTTCTGAGCAACTTTTTCCCGATGAGACTGACAAATTTCTTCGTTTAATAAAATCCGAAGATGACGAAAAAACTTTTATCTCAAAGCTGGCTAAATTGGCGACGGGCTTGCAAATTGAAGATTGGAATGAACAGACGCCAGTGATATACTTTGAAAAGCTTACGCAATTAAAAACAACGGCAGAAAATTTTCGGCACAATGAAACCTCCAAACGGCAAATGATTTTCGTAGACGCGGCAGACAATAAAAATGTTAAACGATTTGATTCAGTCGAGCTGTCACCGCGCGGCAAGCTTCTGTTCAATCAAATTACAGCTGCTTTTGAGTCTATGGAGCAAGCTGTTTCGGTGCAAGAAAAACGGCAAGTTCTTATAGAAATCTTGCGTACACTCTGTTGAAGGTTAAATACATGGCTTACTTTGACAATGCGGCAACAACTTTTCCAAAACCGGATTGTGTTTATTCATTCATGGAAAAATTTTATCGTACAAGCGGTGGGAATTCTGGACGGGGAATTTATGCGCTCGCTGACGTTTCCAAAAAAATGATTGATGAAACTCGTAACCTGCTTAAGCAATTGTTCCATTGCGGCTCTAAGCAGGTTATTTTTACGCCGTCAGCGACTATTGCGCTGAACATGATTATTCAAGGAATAATTTTTAGTGGCGCGAAAAACATTTACATAAGCCCGTTTGAACACAACGCCGTTACACGAACGTTAAATCACTTCGAGCGGCTTGGGAAAATTTCTGTGACAGAGCTAAGCGTCACGAATGAATTTGAATTTGACTTTACGAAAATTCGTAAACAGTTCGAGCAAATACATCCAGATTTTGTTATTATTAGCCACGCAAGCAACGTTATGGGTTTAATTGCTCCCGTCGAAGAAATTTTTTCAATGGCAAAAATTTACGATGCAACGACACTTGTCGACATGGCGCAGACGGCAGGATTAGTTGAACTGAACGTTGGACTTGAGACAATTGATTTTGCAGTCTTCGCAGGGCACAAGACTCTTTTCGCTCCGACAGGTGTTGGGGGATTCGTGATGAAGCCTACAATACAAATTGAACCTGTAATTTTCGGCGGGACAGGTTATGATTCGGCTAATCAAGATATGCCGGCAACTTTACCCGAAAGATTTGAACCGGGCACTTTGAATGTTATCGGGATTGCCGGACTTAATGCCGCGCTGAAATGGATACAATATCAAACGACGGAAAAAATTTTTGCGGCGGAAGAAATTCGCCGTCAGCAGTTGCTTGAACTCTTTGCTGATTATGATTTCCTCCACGTTGTCGGAAATATTTCGGACAAAAATTACGTCGGCATAGTTTCCTGCCTGATTAAAGGAATAAGTTCTGACGATGCAGGAAACATTTTTTCCGAACGCGGAATTTCCGTAAGGACGGGACTTCATTGTGCGCCGATTGCTCATAAATTTCTGGGCACATTTCCTGCAGGCACGATAAGATTTAGCGTGAACTGTATGACTTCTAATAAAGATTTTGCCGAACTTCGCGACGTTCTGGAAGAAATAAAATTTGAACTATAGAGGAGTAGCGGTTATGAGTTTCTTGGAACTGAATCTGAAAACTGAATATCGTTCGCGCCGCGATGATGTTATAAAAGATTTTTACAATCCTGTACTGACTCAAGCGATACTTTATAAGCGTGCAGTCGGATTCTTTTCCTCGTCTGCACTCGTTGCCATGAGCGCGGGCATTTGCGGGTTAATAAAAAATGGTGGCTCAATTCAAATGATAGCTTCACCGCACTTATCGCAAGAGGATTTAGAGGCGATTAACTATGGTTTCAAACGCCGCGACGAGATTATCACGGAGGCTTTACTTCGTGAGCTTAAAACGCCACAAGGAATTTTCGAGGAAGAGCGGCTGAATCTATTAAGCAATTTAATCGCTGTCGGACGGCTCGATTTCAAAATTGCATATCTTGAAGATGGTAACACTGTCGGCATGTTCCATGAGAAACTCGGCGTGATATACGATAAAGAGGACAATATCATTGCGTTTTCCGGCTCAATGAATGAAAGCGCAAATGCTTTCTTCAACAACTACGAAGCGATTGACGTTTTTACTTCGTGGACGCATGATTCTGATAGAGTTGCGAGAAAAGTAGTAGCATTTGATTCTTTGTGGAAAGGTAACGAGCACGGCGTTAAAGTTTTGAATTTTCCTGACGTGACCAAAGAAATTTTGCGTCGCTATAAAGTCAACGACAAAATTGACACGACGCTTGATGACCCGCCGCCCGAAGAAAGTTTTCAGAATGAAGACGAATCGTCAACCATTAAAACTAATATTGTCGAGCTGCCGGAAAATTTTCCCGCCGTCCCATCGAACGTCACTTTGCGCGATTATCAAATTACAGCGATTGATGAATGGGCGAAAAAAATTATTGTGGTATATTTGATATGGCGACAGGAACAGGCAAAACTTTCACGGCATTGGTAGCGGTATCGCGGCTGGCTGATGACAAGAGAAATTTAGCCGTTTTAATTGTCTGCCCTTATCAGCATTTGGTCGAACAATGGAGCGAAGATATTATCTCATTTGGCATGAAACCGATTGTGTGTTATTCGGCGTCATCGCAAAGAAATTGGCGCGAACGACTTAAAACAGCTGTGGCGAGTTTCAATAGCAGCATAAAAAAATTTTTCTGTATGCTCTCAACAAACGCTACCTTCTCTACAGACTTTGTGCAGAAGCTTGTAAAAAAACTTTTGGGCGAAATTATGCTTGTCGTCGATGAGGCTCACAATTTCGGCGCAAAAAATCTTAGTCGAACACTTTTAGCGCACATTCCATATCGTCTGGCACTTTCAGCCACGATTGACCGACACGGTGACGAAGAGGTGTTGTGGTAAAGTAAAGTTGTAACGAAAGTGGCTAAATGAAAGGAGAAGAAAAATGCCACAAATGTACAACGAAGAATTTCGCGAGAAAATAGTACGCCTTCACATCCAAGAAGGGCGCAGCTATAAAAGTCTCGTCGCCGAATACGGGGTCTCCAAAGCAAGTATTTCCAAGTGGTGTCGTAATTTCAGCAAAGAATGCCAATTCAATCTGTCAGCTCAAAATGATTTGGACACTATGAAGGAGATTCATCGCCTGAAAAAGCAACTTCAAGAACTCGAAAAGGAAAATTCGTTCCTAAAAAAAGCAGCGGCATTCTTTGCAAAGGAAATAAAGTAGAAATCTATCAATTCATCATGGCAAACAAAGGGGCATTTGGATTACGCTGGTTACTCGAAAAATGCAATGTCTATCCCAATGCCTTTTACAATTTCTTGAAACAGCGCAAGGCAAAACACTGGTTGGAAAAATCACACATACTCGCTCAAATTGAAGAAATTTACCACTCGCACAACGGCGTCGACGGTTACAGAAAAATGAAGATATATCTTCAACGACGGCACATCAATTTGAGTCTGCCTACTGTCCACAAATACATGAATGGCGACCTGCCCCTTCGAGCCGTCGTTCGCCGTAAGAAGCCCACATACCAAAAGTCCTTTCCGCACAAAATTTTCCCCGATTTGTTGCAAAGAGATTTTACGACCGAGGGCAAAAATAAAAAATGGGCTACCGACTTTACTTATCTTTATACGGCTGACGGCTCTTTGCACTATAACTGCACGATAATTGATTTGTATGACAGGAGTGTGGTCTCCAGCCTTACCGACTCGAAGATGACCGCTTCTTTGGCTATTCGTACTTTAAAAGACGCGTTACGGCGTCAGCCGAAAAAAATCTCCGGATTGATTTTGCATTCGGATCAAGGCTCGCAATTTACCTCACGGGAATTCACCTCTTTTTGCTCCTCGGTCGGAATAATTCAGAGCATGAGCAAAGCGGGCTGTCCTTACGACAATTCTCCCATGGAACGCTTTTTCAATACTTTAAAGACCGAATTTATATATCTTTTTGAGTTCCATTCCAAGGAGCAATTATATAAATCGGTAGAAGAATTTGCGTATGTTTTTTACAATCACGTTCGCCCTCATTCTTTCAACGATTACATGACACCTTTTCAGAAACGTTATTTTTAGCCCTCGTTGTTACAATTTCTCTTGACCAGTACAA
>JAFQZB010000345.1 GCA_017406175.1 Selenomonadaceae bacterium
AATTCCGCGGCGTCCCCGTTATCGCCCCCGTTATCGAGGCTCTTAAGCAACTCTCCAGATATTCCGACGCTGAACTTTCCGCCTCCATTATCCGCAGTTTCTTTGCTATCTTCTTTACGCAACCTAACACCAACTGGAGCCTGAACGAAATCGCCGATGATGCCGTGGACGATACCGCTAAGGAGTTCAAAATCGGTAGCCCGTCGGTTACCAACCTCCCACGCGGCGTGGATGTGAAGAGTATCGATAGTTCTAATTCACAGTCCACCTTCGCCGAATATACTGCCGCCTTCCTGAAAAATATCTGCGCGGCGATTGGACTTCCCGCCGAGGTCGTCTTGAAAACTTTCAACGCCTCTTACTCGGCTAGCCGCGCCGCCCTCCTCCAAGCCGAAGACGAATTCAAAGCTAGACGCGCCGCTTTTGTCAATGATTTCTGTCGTCCAATCTATGAGCAGTTCCTGACTGAGGCGATTGCTTTGGGAAGGATTGACGCCCCAGGATTTTTCGACGACCCCCTCCGTCATCAAGCCTATCTCAATGCCGATTGGTTGAACGAAGCTAATCACTCGCTCGACCCCGTCAAGGAGGTTAATGCTGCTAAGTTGCGTCTGGAATTAGGGCTGTCCACTAAGGAAATCGAGGTTGCGAACTTGAGCGGGCGCGATTACGACGACATCAAGGACAACCTAGAAAACTACGGGGCGGATTCTGCCGGCGGGTCGCTCCATTGAATCAATCTGCTCGCTGATACTCTCGATTGCCGCCCGAACGTCAGATAAATTTGCTCGCGTCAATTCCCTGCTCCCGATTTTATAACTCTGCCCTAACAATATCTTGCGCTCCGCCTCCAAATAGACCTCTAAGCGCGCTTTCAACGTTTTTAAATTCATGGCTCTAAGCTCCTCGATATTACTTGCCGCCGCACGGGCGGTTTTTTCTTTGCTCTATGCTCATAAGTATTTTGATTAGCGTCTTGCGTTTATTAGCAGGTGTGGTAATATAGCACTCGAAAGGAGGCAGTAAGCATGGACATAGACTGGTTGGAAATCTTGCGGGACGCTTGGTTGATTTACAGCATCGGCAAAGAAATTTTCCAACAATGGCAAAAACGCAAGGCAAAACGCAGAAAGTTGCGCTAAGCGAAAATTAAGTAGGTCAGGGGCTCGCGCCCTTGATGTCTATGTCCATTTACCATCATGAAAAAATTGCTCAAAAGCTTAAAAGAGTTCTTCGCGCCCGTCGATAAGGTCTTCCTTGTCGGCTTTACGCTCCTTACTATCGCTACTTTCGATTTGTCTTTCCGTTGGTGCCTCGTCACTATCGCCGGCTTTGGCTTTATCTTCTGGCAATGGAGTGATAAAAATGCCCAGCGGCGGTAAACGTCAAGGGGCGGGGCGTCCAAAAAGTGGCGGCGAGGTTCGTAAACAATGCGCCCTGCGCGCCACTCGCGCCGAATGGCTCATGATTCAGCGGTTCGCCAAAATCATCAAATACGGCGATAAAGCCGCCGCTCAAAAGTTCCTCGACGAC
>JAFQZB010000346.1 GCA_017406175.1 Selenomonadaceae bacterium
TAAACACGAGGTCAATTACCTCCGCGCCGCTCACGTCTAAGCCGTCAATGTTCGGGTGCTTATGGAAAAGGTTGACCAGCTCGCGCTTAACATGAACAAGCGTATCAGTCAGCACTGCGCGGGAGTCGACCTTCTTGCCCTCGTGAATCAGAAAGCTAGGAATGCGGAGAGTGCCAACGGGGTTGTTCGTCTCGTTGTCGTAGTGTTCAAAGTTGTAATCGACGAACCAATTAACCGACGGGTCAACGGGCATATCGACCTTAGCATTGTTTAGCGTGGCTATCCCCGGCAGGACGACGCTTGAGCCGTCAGTCTGAACCGCCCGCCCAGCGTAGAACTCGTCAATATCCTTGATGAACAGGCGCACGGGGATTTTCTCATCGGTGTCGTTGCCCGCAAGGTCTATGCCCATGAGCGACACGAATTTTATTTCAGGGTGCTCGCGTAGCTGTCTAATGATTTCTTCTTTCGGAGTGTTCGCCTTGATTGTGTACAGTAAATCTGCCATGAAACTCGCTCCTTCTTGTGAAGTGCCCATGATGAGCCGCGCACAATTTACCACAAAACTTTTTGCAAGTCGACAGGCGGCGGGCAAGTACACAATATAATATTTTTGCGCTATAATTTTGCTGAGAGGAGGAGACGTTATGAAAAAAATTCTAGCTTTGGTGATGATGTTCGTCTTGATGAATTTTTCTTTGGCAAGCGCACAGGTCGTGACTGTCACGGGTCAAGGACGTTATGTGGCAGATAGAATGCTTGAAGAAACTATCCGCGCTTGCACTGAACACGCCCGCGATGCGGCTTTGCTCGATGCGGCGAACAATGCTGGCGGCGTTCTCGTCAAAAATCACGCGCTGATGATTGACCACGAACTCGCGGAAGATGTTGTTGAAACTTTCTTAGTCTCTCAGCTGGAAGGCGTCAAATATTCCGGCGAAGACTTCCGCAAAAATTCGGAGGGCGATACCGAATTTGTCTGCACAGTCACCGCGACGGTTGATATGAGCAAGATTGATTTGGAAAAATTTTTGAAGCGCGACGACTTCAGCGAGAAGGAAAGACTTACAAGGGAACTCCGCGAAGCCCGCGCCGAAATTGAACGGCTCAAAGCTCAAAGCAAGACAAGCGACGAAGCTCAGCGGCAAAAGTTTCAAACCGAATTGGATAAGACGCAGAATCAATTCCTAATCGCCAAATACGAACGCGACTTGGACATTTACGACTTCGGCAAAAAAATAAATCTGCAGGACATGATGACCACTGCAGAGAAATTGACGGCACTCGACGAGGGCAACGCCAATGCTTTTCGGGCGATTGTCTATGTCTATCGGCACGAAGATAAGATTCAAAACGTCGTCGACTACTGCAAGCAAATGCTCGCTGCGAACACTTCCGCTGACATTTCGATTGAGGCTTGCGCTCAGCTCGGCGACATCTACTACAACGAAATTTTCGACACGCCGACCGCTAAAAGCTACGTCGACCAAGGTATTGCGCTCGTCAAGAAAAAATATTCCAAAGCCGAGATTGAACAGCTCGTCAACGGCACCAACGTCGAAATCGTCGAATTGCAAATTGTCGGGCGGTCAAATACCATTCGCGAACTTTATATCTTGAAGTCCGATATTGAAAACGTTAATCCCGAATTCGATTCCGTGTCGGTTATGGAAGACCTTGCACTAATTGAAGACAGAATTTACAACATCAAATATCGCACTGACTGGTAATCATTTGATTTATTCCCGCCAATCCGCAGGCACGACAATTTCCATGTCAACGTAGCACACGCCGTCTTCAAACCTAGCCTTGCCGACTTGCCGAGCATTCTTTTTAAGCAGTTTGAAAACTTTACTGTTGTGTATCAGCTCTGTTTTTACTTTTACTATGTCTTCTTTTAATTTGCCGTCAGGATCAACCGTTGTTTTTGATTGAACACGTATGCTTCCAATGCTTTCAGCAAGCTGGCGCAAAGCGTCCATGCGTGCGGCTTGGCGGGCAAAAGTCTTATAAAAGCTGTCGTGCTGATCCCATTTCGCCGGACCACCACCTACACCCGTCACTTGAATAATTCTAGGCTCATCCGCCGCAAGGGCTGTAGCCGACGATGCGAACAATATCAGCACACACGCCGCGATAAACTTCCTAATCATTACAATCACGCTCCTTTTTGGCGAACAATCTATCACAAATCCTTTTGCATGTCGACAGGCGGCGATTAATTGCTACTGCTGTAAAGGCAACTTCAGCGCGAAAAAAACTTGAATATCAAAATAATTCGTGATACACTATCGCAAGTTTTATTATTAGTTTGTCTGGAGGTTTAATCAATGGCAAA
>JAFQZB010000347.1 GCA_017406175.1 Selenomonadaceae bacterium
CCTCTTTTAATTTAAGTTTCGTATGAACCGTAACGCTGTTCGAGTTTCTTAAAGACCCAAGTCAGCACCGCCGTCATTGCCAGATAGAACGCGCCCGCGATAACGAACGGCGTCATGTCGAATTCGCGTTGGACGATTGTCCGCGCCACCCTCAGCAAGTCGTTCATTGCCAAGATATAAATCAACGACGTGTCCTTGACTAGGTTTATCGTTTCGTTTGAGATTGGCGGCAGGACGACGCGCAACACTTGCGGGAAAATTACGTAGCGCATCATCTGCCAATGCTTAAGCCCCAACGCCTTTGCCGCTTCGTATTGCCCCTTCGGTATCGCTTGAATGCCCGCGCGGAAAATTTCTGCAAAATACGCCGCGTAGTTGAGCGTGAACGCCAGCAGAGCCGCCGCCACGTCCGGGAGCATTATCCCGACCATGGGCAGTGCGAAGTACACGAACAGCAGTTGCAACATCAGCGGCGTTCCGCGCATTATCCAGACGTAGAACTCCATTAAATATCTTATCGGCGCGAAACTCGAAATTCTTCCCAAAGCCGCCAACGCTCCGATTGGCAAGCTTAAAATTAAAGTCACGAAGAAAATTTCCAGCGTGACTTGTGTGCCCTCCATGATGAGGACTGTCATATCCAAAAATTTTTCCATAACAGGTATTCCCTAACTCCCGTCAATTCAATGCGTAATTCGAAATGCGTAATGCGCAATTAAAACCGTAATAATTACGCATTGCGCATTCCTAATTGCTTTTTTGACGGCGGTCACTGTTCTGCAATCATCAGCAATCGCCGATTATTTTTTCTTGACTAAATCTGCACCGAACCATTGCTCGGAAATTTTTCCTGCCGCGCCGTCTTTAACCATCTCGTCGAAAACTTTTTGAACTTTGTTGCGCAACTCGGTGTCTTCTTTGCGGAAGGCAATGCCAAACTCGCTGACAGGTCCGACATTCACGTTAAGCGCGTCGAATTTTCCATCCTGCTTGCTCATTGCGTAACGCCCGACAATTTCGTCGCAGACAAGCGCGTCGATTCTGCCGTTTTCCAAATCCATGAACGCGCTGACGTAGTCGCCGTAAGTTTTAAATTCTTTTAAAGAATCTTTAAGAGCCGCATTCTCGACAATGTAAGCCTCGGCAGTGGAGCCGGCTTGCGTGCCGACGGTCTTGCCAGCCAAGTCAGTCTCCGCATTAATGCCTTGGTCGTTGCCCTTCTTCACGAAGATGATTTGGCGGTTGTCCATGTACGGGTCGCTGAAAAGCATGTTCTCTTGACGTTCGGGCGTGATGTCTAAGCCGTTCCAGATTATATCAATGCGCCCGCTCTTGAGTTTAGCCTCTTTGCTGTTCCAGTCAATCGCTTTGAATTCGACTTCCGTACCCAGACGATTCGCCGCCTCTTTTGCCAAGTCGACGTCGAAGCCGATAATTTCATTTTGCTCGTTCTTGAATCCCATCGGCGCGTATTCGTCGTCGAGTCCGATTACGATTTTTTCCATTTTCTTCGAGCTGTCGCCGTCAGCCTTGGGAGCCTCGCCGCCGCCGCAACCTGTAAAAACCATCGTCACGAGCAACAGTGCCGCCATAAAAATTTTTTTCACCTAAAAAACTTCCTTTCGCTAAAAAACTTTTGATAACCGCGTTGCATTATACTTTATCGGAATTGGCATTGCAAGCTTTTGAAAAAAAAATGAAAGCCACCTTTACTCCCTGATTAGGTCGGCTTGGAACCACTTCTCGGAAATTTTTTGAGCAGTCCCGTCTTTAATCATGCCGTTGAAAGCTTTTTGAACTTCGTCGCGCAATTCGATTTTGTCCTTGCCGAAACCGACAGCCATTTCAGCGATTGAACCGATTCGCACATTGAGCAATTCAAGTTGGTTTGGAGTTCTATTCATCTCATAACGCGCAACTAGCTCGTCACAGACAAGCACGTCGATCTCGCCGCTTTTCAGAGCCGCAATTACCTCATTGAATTTTATGTAAGTTTTGTATTCCTTGATAGTGTTTTTGAGATTCTTGTTTTTATTGATATAACAATCCGAAGTGGAGCCGGCTTGCGTGCCGACGATTTTGCCTGCTAAGTCTTCTTCCGCGTGAATGTCTAGGTCGTTGTCTTGCCTAATTAAAAGTATTTGGCGGTCGTCCATGTAGGGGCGGGTGAAAATCATGTACTCTTTGCGCTCTTCGGTTATGTCCAACCCGTTCCAAATCATATCGACGTTTCCGGATACTATCTCCGCTTCTTTGTTGTTCCAATCGATAGGTTTGAATTCTATTTCGACGCCCATACGCTCCGCCGCTTCCTTTGCAAGGTCAATGTCAAAGCCGACAAGTTCGTTGCGTTCGTCGTGAAAACATATCGGCGCGAATTCATCATCAATCCCGATAACGACTTTGTCAACTCCACCGAAACTGCCGCACCCCGTTAAAGCAGAAATAATCAGCACGAGCGGCAAAAGTATTCTCTTCATGCTGAAAAACACCCTCCTTTTAAAATTATCCGTTAAAGCAGAAATAATCAGCACAGCGGCAAAATATTTTTTACCGCCGCGATTTGATTAAGTCAGCACCAAACCATTGCTCAGAAATTTTCCGCG
>JAFQZB010000348.1 GCA_017406175.1 Selenomonadaceae bacterium
GACTGTCAACGTGCAAAAAAATCTGCCGCTTAATCGTTATTTAGCCCTGAGCCTTTCGGCTTGGGGCTATTTTTATTTCCGGAGGTATTCACTATGGACAAACTCAAAGAACAACTCTGCAATAACATCTGGGCGGCTCTCGACGATTATTTCCGCCACGCCGATTCCGACGACGTTTACGAAAACATTTCCGAACAATTCGTCGAACGCCTTGCTTCCGATTCTATCAAAGCCAAAAGTTCCCTGCGCCAACTCTTCCGCAAGTCGCAAGGCTGGAACGAAAACCTGCAAGCGATCGTAATCAACGGCACCAAGACTCATAATCCCGATTATACTCTTGTTCACGATCTCGCTAATTCCATTCTTCGTCCTGCCAAATGGGATGCCGACTGCGACAAACTCACTTTGATTGACCGTGCTATCTGTTTCTTTTCGCGCCCCAACGATAAAGACGACTCTTACATCAACGCGATAAATGAACTTGCGCCACACGCCTATGCTCCCCGTAAGAAACGCAGCAGGATTTTCAAAGCTATTTGCGATTCTCTCGGCGTCTCTGACTTATCCGCCGGCAGTGAATTTCAACATCTCTTTGCACAGTTCGCCGACGAACTTTCCACTAAAAAAATCGACTTCAAGTTATTTCTGTCGATAAATCCTGCCCATTTTTTGACTATGAGTAATCCAAAAAGGGATGATCGCGGCTCTACTTTGACTTCATGCCACTCCTTCAACGTCATTGATTGCGAATACAACTGTGGATGCTCCGGATATGCTCGCGACGACGTGACCTTTATCGTCTTTACTGCTTCCAATCCTGATAATCCTGAAACGCTCAACAATCGTAAGACCACTCGCCAGTTGTTTATGTACAAGCCGCAAAACGGACTTTTGCTTCAAAGTCGTCTTTACAACACTCATGGCGGTACTTGTGGTACACAAGCTGAATCAAAACTCTACAGGGATTTAGTTCAAAGGGAAATTTCCGAACTTGAAGGTGTTCCTAACCTCTGGAAGACTGAAAAGTATTGTGGTAATAAACACAACATCCATATCCCTTGCGGTAACGGCTTTGGCGGATACGCGGATTGGACACACCCTGACTTTGACGCTAAGACTTCTATTCGCCAAGACCATGAGCATGACTTCCAAATTTTCAATGTCGGGACTTACGGGCTTTGTATTTCTTGCGCGGACGAACTCTCTTCCAAACTCCTTTGCTCTGATTGCGATCACGACGGTTGCGAGTTCTGCCAAGAATGCGAGAACTATTGCTCAGAAACTTGGGATGTCATCAATCGGCATGGGGAACGCATTCATGTCTGCGAAAGCTGTTTGGACGAATATTATCGCCTCTGTGAACACTGCGATGAATATTTTCCTCGCGAACAAATTTCTACTACCGGCGACGCCTCTCATGTTTGCCATAACTGCTTGGAAAATGATTACTTGCTCTGCTCTGAGTGTGACGAGTATTTCCTTGCCAACGAACTTTCTCTTGCTGTCGACGAAAACGGCAATAATGTTTACATTTGCGATTCTTGCCGCGATAATTTCTACATTCTTTGCAACGAATGCGAAAAACTCTTTCACAAGGACTTTTGCCACCACTGCAAAGCTGAGGAGGTGCCCGCATGATTCATTTGGAAGATTTTCTCCGCCCGACGCAAAATCAACTTTTCAAGCGATTCACCAAAAAATTTAAAAGCAAAATTTTAATCAGTAAGGGAAATTTCATTCTCGTTCACGGATTTGCTCCCGTCTTACTCGTAGCCCACCTAGACACCGTTCATGAAAAACCCGTTCGCGATATTTGTCTTTCCACCGACAAAAATATTCTCATGAGTCCGCAAGGCATTGGCGGCGATGATCGCTGTGGCGTTTTCGCTCTTTGTCACATCTTCCATTCCGCACAGATTAAACCTTGGCTTCTCTTTTGCTGTGACGAGGAAGTCGGCGGACTTGGGGCTAATGCTTTCTGTCAAGCTCATAAACTTCATCAACTTCCTAATGCTCTCGATAACCTCAAGTTGATTATCGAACTTGACCGTAAAGGTTCTTGTGAAGCCGTTTACTACAACTGTGCCAATCCTGACTTTGAAACTTATATTACCAGCAAAGGCTTCAAGACTGCGCAAGGCTCCTTCTCCGACATTTCCCTCATTGCGCCCGAACTTGGCGTTGCCGCCGTTAATTTATCCTGCGGCTATCATCATGCACACTCTCTTCACGAGTTCATCAATCGTAGCGAACTCAACTCCACTATCGACAAGGTTACAGCCATCATCGGCGACTCTTCCACATTGCCGCATTTCGAGTACGTCGAAAAAATTCAATGCCTCACCGTCTCGCCCAAAATTCACCGTTACGACCAGTTTCAGTTATTCAGAGACGAGCAAGATAACTTACCGCTCTCAATTCCCGCCGATCTCCGTGACATATACGAATTCTTGCTTGACTTCTATTCCGTTGATGAACTTGAAACTTTTCGCGCCGAGTTGGGCGATCAAATCCTCCGGCAAATCTACAACGACGAAATTGCTCCCTTCTATCGGAGCTAATTGTTTCCTTGAAAGGACGTGCTTTTTATGCATCTCAAGCCTTCTCGTTTCAATGTACTGCTTGACGACGACCGGCTCGCCTTTAATTCTTTAACCTGCGCCCTCGTTCAGTTCAATCATTCTTTCCAAAAAATTCTTCTAAATCCCAACGATTCGCTTTCTGTACATGACAATCTTTTACGTGACCAAATGCTTTCCTGCGGCTTCCTCGTTCCTTCTGACCTTAATGAACTTTCTGCTCTGCGCTCGCGGTACCTTCAAAGCCAATCTAACCATGATACTCTTGCCGTTACCATTATGCCTACCGATTATTGCAACTTCAACTGCTTCTACTGTTTTCAAGACAAGAAATCGATTCACATGTCCAGCGACACTGCCAATGCTCTCGTCAACTTCATTGATTCCAATCTTTCCGGCGTCAAAACATTAAAGGTGACTTGGTTTGGCGGCGAACCTTTGCTCGCTCTCAATTTGATTCAATCTTTATCTGATTCCCTTTTTCAACTTGCCAAACGGCATTCCTGCGACTATGACGCTTTTATCATTACCAATGGCTATCTGCTTACTGATTCCTCTATTCAAATTCTACGTCAATGTCAAATACAAGCTGTTCAAATTTCTCTCGACGGCGATGAACGCACTCACGATTCTCGCAGATTTCTTCCACACGGCGGGCATTCTTTCAACGTTATCCTTCGCAACCTCAAGGCTCTACTCGAAAAAGATTTCAACGTTTCTTGCCGCATTAACCTCGACCGTTCCAATCTTCATTCTATTCCTAACCTGCTGGACACTTTAAGCCGCTTTCTCGGTTCTCTAAAAAGAAAGTTGACTTTATCTTTCGATCTGATTCTTCCCATTGCTCACCTCAATAAGTGGGATTCAAATCTTTGCTTAACTATGGAAGAATTTTCTTATTGTGTCTTCAAATTCTCGACTTACATGATTGAGCTTGAGTTTAACATTCCTGACCTTTATCCTTTCTACCCTACGCCAAAAAACACTTTCTGCGCAGCTGTTCGACAAAACTCTTTTCTCATTTGTCCTGACGGTTCTATCGGCAAATGTTTTGACTGCTACCAATCTATCGGTGATGTCTTTCGCGGTATCGCTCACGATTCTACCACTAAAGCCAACTTATCTCCGTGGCTTGACTTTAATCCTCTCGACGATCCCGAATGTAAAAATTGCTCCGTGCTTCCTATCTGCTTAGGTGGTTGTCCTTTCTTCCGCATTTTTCGACACAAAAAGTTATGTCTCAAGTGGAAGTTTGACCTCATACATTCTCTTCGCCAAATATTTCACTGGAAAGGAGGTGCGTCATCGTGACTGTTATCGTTCCGCCCATCGTCTCTTCTGACGATTCTTGCTCTCTTGATATTTGTCTTCCCATTAAAATTGTCTTCTAAGAATCGGTGTTCATAAATAGTAAAAAGTGATATGATAGGTCTATTATGAGAAAAAAATACGAAACAGATTTAACAGACGAGCAATGGGAAGTTATTGCACCCTTGTTCGTTCATATGCGTAATCGCAAATGGGAA
>JAFQZB010000349.1 GCA_017406175.1 Selenomonadaceae bacterium
GGCGCAAATGGTCTTTTCTACGGCGAGACAAATTTGTTTGTCGCTCAAATTGTTTCAATAGGTGTTGCGATAGTTTTTGCGGTAGTTGGCTCAACCGTTCTTTACAAAGTCGTTAGTGCAGTAGTTGCTTTGCGTGCCGACGAGAACGAAGAAATTTTAGGATTGGACATCACCGAACACGGCGAGCGCGGTTACAATGCTGGACTCTTCGCAGGTGCACCAAGTTTTATCAGCGATGCTGAAGCCGACGAGATAAAACTTTTTCCGAGTGTAAGTAGTTCGCAAAGTTAAGGCGGTGAGTACATGAAAATTACGAAAATCGACATCATTACGCGCCCTTCAAAGCTTGAAGACCTAAAAGACGCGCTGAACAAAATCGGCGTGCACGGCATGACCGTTAGCCAAGTGTATGGAGCGGGACTTCAGCGCGGACATAAGGAAGTGTATCGCGGCAGAGAGTATGAAGTTAATCTTGTTCCGAAAATCAAGTTGGAAACGGTCGTATGCGAAATACCTGTCGAAAAAGTTTTGGAAGTCGCGCAAAAAGTTTTGCGCACTGGCAAATTCGGCGACGGAAAAATTTTCGTTTACGAACTTAGCGACGCAGTTAGAATTCGCACGGGACATCGCGGCGTTGAAGCGATTATGGACATTCCCGGCGAGCAATGTGACGTTGCATCCAGTGAACGCGATTGACCGTTTCGCCGTTCTAACGTTGTCGCCGCGCCGGTACGCTCCGTTGCACTTCGCTAACCCGATAAATTTTAGGAGGTTATACATATGAAAAATTTGCTCTACACGATTAAGGCGAAAACCCCCAAAGAAGAAATCATCAAGCAGTTGAGCGACCACCCCGAAATAAAATTTGTGTCGCTGGTCGGCATAGACCTTGCCGGCAACGACACAGATGAAAAAATTCCTGTAAGGCTGTTTATTAAGGATATCGACGAATTCTACGCGGGCGCAGCAGTGCAGACCGACGGTTCCAGCGTCGTTCTGCCCGGTATCGCCACGCTCAACAATGCAAAGGTTGATATGCCGGTCGACCCTAATGTCAACTGGTTCGTCGATTATAATTTCGAGTATTTCGACGACGAGACGAATAAACCTGTTGGCACGTTGAGAATTCCAAGCTTTTTGATTCACGAGGGCAAGCGCGTCGACTCCCGCGCCGTTTTGACTGATACGTTAGCTTTCGTCAAGCGCGAGTTGCTCGACATTTTCCACGAACACGCAGAGATTGAGGGGCTTGAAGTTAGCGGCAACGACATCACCGACATTGTGTTCACGTCGGCGACGGAGCTTGAATTTTGGGTAAAAACTCCGCTGGAAGAGGCGGCAATCAAAGAAATGAGCGCGTCGCAGGTTTTGCAAGAGCAATATTGGGAGCGGACGCACGGCGCAGTTCGTTGCGCGTTGGAAAAATGCGTAATTGCTCTGGACGAATACGGCTTGGGCGTCGAAATGGGACACAAGGAAGTTGGCGGACTCAAAGCGCAGATTGATGAGTCCGGACGCTTAACGCATGTTTGTGAGCAGTTGGAAATTGACTGGCGGTTTGCTGATGCGGTACAGGCGGCGGATAATGAAATGTTCGTGCGCACGATTGTTAAGGAAATATTCCGCGCAGAAGGTCTCGAAGTCAGTTTCAAAGCAAAACCGATGATTGGTTTGGCGGGCAACGGCGAGCATACTCATATTGGGCTTGCGGCAGTCACGAGCGACGGTAAAATTCATAATCTCTTTGCGGCGAAAAATCCTTACGAAGATTTTATGAACGTGGTCGGCTACGGTTCGATAATGGGCTTGCTGAAAAATTACGAGGTCATCAATCCGTTTGTGAGCGCAACCAACGATTCA
>JAFQZB010000350.1 GCA_017406175.1 Selenomonadaceae bacterium
CGCGCTTTTCCCATTTGTACTTACGCATATTGGAGAACAAGGGCGCGATGACGTCCCATTGCTCGTCCGTTAAATCTGTTTCGTATTTTTTTCTCATAATATACTTATCATATCACTTTTTGGATGTGAACACACGTTCTGACATTATTGCCAACTATGAACGCTTAGCCGACGCTCGGAAGGATTTTTTAGAAAAGCATTCGCCGTTCCTTGAAAATTATCTCGTTAACGAACTTTTTTACGATTTCTATCCGTGGAAGTTCATTGACCAAAGCATAACAAAGAATTACGCTGTATTCTTGATAAGCTACAAGATTTTCGAGCTAATAACGTTCGCGACGATTCACAGCGGCTTAGATTCCAAAGAAGATTTGCTGGCGATGGTTGATTGGTTCATGATGAAGACAGATCACAATCCAGACCTTTACAAACGGTTTCTGGAGTTGCTGGCGGGCATCGACGATACGTATCTGTTGATGATGGCATTGCTGTAAAAGTTGCCTTGACACAAAAAGGGCGGTGTTGTAAAATGCCGAAAGTTCAAACGGCAAGGGGCGACAAGGCTCCTTTCAAGTTCAGCGGGACGACTCAAAAGCTTTTCGACGAAGATTTAGAAGACTTCACGGGCGAGATAAAAATTGTCGGGGAAGTTGAGGACGCGGGCAGATGTTATGTAGTTCGCGGGCGAATTGAGTGCACGAAGTCTTTTACCTGCGACAGGTGCCTTGCTCAAGCGACGGAGAATCAAATTCACGAGTTCGACGAGGAGCTTGACAAGGCAGAGGCGATTGACGAAGTGCTAGACGTAACTGAACTCTTGCGGGATATACTTCTTGCCGCTCAGCCGATGAAGAATCTTTGCAAGGCGGACTGTAAGGGATTGTGTCCCGTGTGCGGCGCGAATTTGAATGAGGGCGAGTGCGGTTGTAAAAGATTTATCGTAGACCCAAGGCTCGCCGCATTGGAAGATTTCAAACTAGATTAAGGAGGTGTGAGCGTTGGCGGCACCTAAAAGGAAATTGAGCAAAAGCAGACGCGATAGACGGCGTGCAAATTGGAAGTTGGAAGCTCCGAACTATGTAAAATGTCCGAGATGCAACGAACCAAAACTCCAACACCATGTGTGCCCGGAATGCGGTTACTATGACGGGCAACAGGTCATAGAGACGGATTGAGGATAGCGGAAATTTGCCGGGCGGGAACTGAAAACCCTGCCCGCTTTTTTTTTGCAGATTAAAAACTTTTTGGAGGAGCAAGACACGTGAGAATAGCAGTCGATGCCATGGGCGGGGACAAGGCTCCGGCGGAAATCATAAGAGGCGCGGTGTTGGCAGTTCAAAAGTATCCGTGCGAAATTGTCTTGGTCGGCGATGAAAAAATCATTCGCGGCGAGCTCGGCGAAGTCAATCTGCCGATAACGATAAGGCACGCGGACGAAGTCATTGCTATGGGCGAACACCCCGCCGACGCCGTGCGCAATAAAAAGAATTCGTCAATCGTCGTGGCAACTAACATGGTCAAAGACGGCGAGTGCGACGCTGTGTTATCTGCAGGCTCGACGGGCGCGGCAGTCGCGGCGGCTCAATTAATCTTAAGGAGGATTCACGGCATTGGACGCCCCGCAATCGCGACGCCAATCCCTACGCCACGCGGCACGACCCTTTTACTAGACAGCGGCGCGAACGTCGATAGCAAGCCCGAACATCTGATTCAAAGCGGGATAATGGGTTCGCTTTATGCCGAACACGTCCTCAAGATAAAAAATCCGTCAGTCGCGTTGCTCAATATCGGCGAGGAGGAGACTAAAGGCAACGAACAGGCTAAGGAAACTTATCAACTGCTTAAGGGCTTGAAGACGATAAACTTTGCGGGCAATGCCGAAGGACGCGACATACCTCGCGGCGTGTTCGACGTGGTGATTTGTGATGGTTTCGTCGGCAATGTCGTCTTGAAGTTCGGCGAAGGACTCGCGCTTACGATTATGGAACTCTTAACCGAAGAACTGACTGCCAATGGCGGCGCGAAACTCCTCGGCAAGGAATTAATCGACACGACACTTAAGAACATGTCAAAGCGGTTCAGCGTGTCGGAAAATGGCGGCGCACCTCTCTTGGGCGTTGATGGTTGTTGCGTGATAAGTCATGGCTCGTCGGACGCTAGGGCGATTTGCTCGGCTATCGGCGTGACGGTTAATTACGTCGGCAGTAAAATCTTTGAACGCATAAAAGCCGCGCTTTGAATTACTGATTGACAAATGCAACGGATTCGTATAACTTAAAAGCAACGGCGTAACCGTTGAGGAGGAGATTAAATGTTTGAGAATAACGCCATCTGTAAGTTGCTGAACATCAAGTATCCGATATTTCAAGGCGGCATGGCGTGGATAGGGACTGCAGAGCTTGCCTCAGCGGTATCGAACGCGGGCGGCTTAGGACTTATCGGCGCGGGACACATGCCCCCCGATGTTTTGCATAAGGAAATTCAGAAGTGCAAAGCGTGGACTGATAAGCCGTTCGGCGTGAATGTAATGCTTATGTCGCCGTTCGTCAAAGAGGTTATGCGGCTCATGGTCGATGAACGCGTACCGGTCGTGACGACGGGCGCGGGCAATCCCGGCGAATACGTTCCTGCACTCAAGGAGATTGGCTCGAAAGTCATTCCGGTCGTTGCCAGCGTCGCTCTTGCTAAACGTCTTGTCAAAGGCGGGGCGGACGCTGTCATTGCGGAAGGTTGCGAATCGGGCGGACATATCGGCGAGATAACCACAATGGCTCTTGTCCCGCAGGTCGTCGACGCAGTTGATGTTCCCGTTATCGCAGCGGGTGGCTTCGCTGATTCACGGGGTATCGTCGCGGCGTTCGCACTCGGTGCAAGTGCAATTCAAATGGGTACGCGTTTTGTCCTAAGCAAGGAATGCATTGCCCACCCGAACTATAAAAATCTCGTGCTCAAGGCTAAGGACAGGTCGACGGTTGTAACTGGCAGGACTACAGGTCACCCCGTCAGAGTTTTGGCTAATAAACTCACGCGGACTTATCTTGAAATGGAAGCTAACGGCGCGTCAGTCGAGGAGCTTGAAGCACTCGGCGCAGGCGCACTTCATAAGGCGACGCATGGCGGCGACGTGGAGAATGGCTCGGTTATGATTGGGCAGATTTCTGGTATGCTCGACGACATTAAGCCCGTCAAAGAGATTATCGACGACATTGTAAACGGTATCGGCGGCGTCGTTGGCAATGTTCAGAGCAAGTGGAGCTGATGATATGAAGACGGCTTTTATTTTCCCCGGACAAGGCGCGCAGGCAGTCGGCATGGGCAAGGACTTCTACGACAACTTCGACGCGGCAAGGAAACTCTTCGACGAGGCGGACGACGCTTTAGGCTATTCGATTAAGCGCATGTGCTTTGAAGGCTCCGAAGACGACTTGAAATTGACGGCGAACACTCAGCCCGCGATTTTGGTTGTCAGCGTCATTGTCAGCGAGTTGCTTAAGGCGGAAGGAATCACGGCGAACATTGCGGGCGGTCACAGTCTCGGCGAATACTCTGCATTAGTGGCGGCGGGTTCGATTAAGTTCAGCGATGCGGTTGTTCTCGTTCATAAGCGCGGGCAATTCATGCAAGAGGCGGTTCCCGTCGGCGAAGGTGCTATGGCGGCGATTATCGGGCTGGACGACGACACGATTATAAAAATCTGCGCGGAAGTCGACGAGGTTCAAGCGGTCAACTTCAACTGTCCAGGTCAAACGGTCATTGCTGGCAAGACGGCGGGCGTTGAGGCGGCTGTCGACAAGCTCAAGGCGGCGGGCGCAAAGAAAGCTGTTATCCTGCCCGTGAGCGCACCTTTCCATAGCACGTTGATGGCTCCGGCTGCTCAAAAGCTCGCGGCTGAACTAGATAAGGTCGAAGTCACGGACGCGGCTTTTCCCATTGCATCGAACTTCACGGGCGAGCTTGAGACTTCAGCGGCTGATATTAAACGCAACCTCGTGGCGCAGGCGGATAATCCTGTTAAGTGGATTGCGTGCGTGGAGGCTATGAAGACTTTTGGCGCGGAGACTTTCATCGAGTGCGGACCTGGTAAGACCCTTTGCGGTTTCAATCGCCGTATCGATAAGACAATCCGTAGCCTCAACGTCGAAGACATAACGAGCTTGAACAAAACCTTAGCGGCTCTCAAGGCATGAAGACCATAAAACTTTCCTTAATCTTCGCGGCGACAGTCGCGGGATTTTTTTTGAGCTTAATTAATGGCTCCGTTGAAATCTCCACGGCGCAAATCTTCTTCGGCGTCGAGGACGAAACTAAGCGGCAGATACTGGAGAATATCCGCTTGCCTCGGACAATCGTCGCGATACTCGTCGGCGTGAACTTGTCGCTATCGGGAGCAATCCTCCAAGCCGTCATGAAGAATCCTCTAGCCGACCCGCACATCATCGGCATATCGTCGGGGGCGGGTCTGTTCGGGATATTCGTCATGATGGTTGCCGACGACGCAGGGGCATTGATGACACCAGCGGCATTCGTCGGGGCAATGCTCGCGGCGGCTTTGATTTATTTGCTCGCGTGGAAGGACGGCATAAGACCCATTCGAGTAATCTTAGCGGGCGTGGCAGTCAGTGCGCTCCTCGGCGCGGGCATATCGGCGTTGCTAATCTTCTACTCCGATAAAGTTCATGGCGCATTGCTTTGGATGGTCGGCGGCTTATCGGCTCGGAGCTGGCAGCACGTCGAAATTTTATTGCCGTATTCAATCGCGGGCACGATAGCAACATTTTTAGCGGCGCGGCATTTAAACGTTCTTCAACTGGGCGACGAGGTAGCAACGGGACTAGGCTTGCGCGTCAACCTCGTTCGGACAATCTTAACGGCGATTGCAGCACTGTTGGCGGCGTCAGCGGTTTGTGTCGTCGGTTTATTGGGTTTCGTCGGATTAATCGTCCCGCACACAGCAAGATTGATACTCGGCTCGGATTATCGGCTATTATTGCCCGGCGCGGCTCTTTTGGGGGCGGCAGTCGTCACGATAAGCGACACTTTCGCCCGAACGATTTTTGCGCCGACTGAATTGCCCGTTGGAATTTTAATGGCGATGCTCGGTGCGCCGTTTTTTTTATATTTGTTGAGGAAAGAATTATGAGCAACGTGGACGTTGCATCCAGTGGTCGCGCAAGACGTTGCGATTATTCGGGGCTAGTTCCCGCGTTCGTAAGCAACGCTAGCGCATTGCTAGTTGCAATCGGAAAGGATTAACCATGAACTTATCAGCTGAAAATATTTCCGTGAGGCTCGGCGGCAAAGAAATTCTCCGAAATGTGAGCTGTAATTTTCTTTCGGGCAAGAAAACGGCGATTATCGGTCCAAATGGCGCGGGCAAGTCCACTTTGCTTAAAATTTTGTGTTTGCTTATTAAAAATTTCTCTGGCAACGTAAAAATCGACGGAAATGATATTCGCACGCTCGGTAGGAACAATTTAGCGCGAATTATGGCAATCCTCCCCCAAGAACGCGACGCACCTCACGATACAACCGTTAAACAGCTAATTTCCTTCGGACGCTTCCCATATAGAAAATTTTTCGGCGGAAATTCCTCCGAAGACGACGCCGCGATTAAAAATGCCCTCGAAATCACTAAACTTACGGATTTTGCTAATCGACAGGTAATTTCTTTATCCGGAGGCGAAAAACAACGCGCTTGGCTCGCTATGACGCTCGCTCAACGTCCAAAAATACTTTTGCTCGACGAACCAACCACTTATTTGGATATTTCTCATCAATTAGAGGTCATGGATATAATTTCCGACGTTAATAAGAAATTTTCCACGACAATTATCATGGTTTTGCACGATATTAATCACGCTCGCCTTTTTTCCGACCAAATTTTAATTATTAAGGATAAAAAAGTTTTCGCGGCGGGTAATCCGAAAAAAATCCTCTCCGCGCAGACTTTAAGCGATATTTTTAATGTCGAAGCTGATATTTTTAAAAATTCGGCTGGCGATGAAATTATTTTCCCGATAAGGAGGACAAATAGTGAGTTTTGAATTCAAATTAACCGATGAAGTCATGTATGTTAAGGGCGTGGGGCCTAGAAGGGCTGCTTTGCTCGAAAAATTAAATATTTTTACTAAATACGACCTTCTAACCCATTATCCGCGAACTTATGAGAATCACAGCAGCTTAACCGATATTTGCGACGTTTTAGAGGGCGAAACCGTCCTAATCGTCGGCGAAATTTATAATATCACGTCACGAGAGGCACGCGGATTAACAATTATCAATGCAATTCTCGAAGATGACACCGGTTATATCAAATTGACGTGGTTTAATCAAAAATATTTGCTAAATAAGCTTCGCGAAGGCATGAGATTGCTTGTTATCGGCAAAGCTAAGTATGATTCGTGGTCGCATGGGCTTTGCGTCAATCAAATCCAAAATTTTACGATATTAGACGACGATGAGGAGCCTGAACTCGGAATTACGCCGATTTACCCTTCAACCGCCGCCATATCTCAAAATGTTTTGCGCACAGCAATAAAAAATCTCCTAAATTCAATGCCAACGCTTAAAGAAATCCTTCCGCAAGAAATTTTACAGGCTCAACAGCTAATTTCACTCGATAAAGCTATGCGAGCAGTCCATTTCCCAAAAGATTTTATCGAATTAGACCAGGCAAGGCGGCGTTTAGCCTTCGACGAACTATTTTTGATTCAATGCGGGCTTATGTTGATAAAAAAACAAACTCAAGACGAACGATTAGGAATAAGTCACAAGAAAAACGGCGCATTAGTTAAATCCGCGCTAAAAAAATTGCCTTTTGAACTCACCGGAGACCAAAAAAAAGTTTTCCGCGCAGTTTCAAAGGATATGGAAAGCAAATTGCCAATGCGAAGACTAATTCAAGGCGATGTAGGCTCCGGAAAAACCGCCGTAGCACTTTTGGCACTGGTTAAGACCGTTCAAAGCGGTTTTCAAGGCGCATTCATGGCTCCGACGGAAATTTTAGCCGTCCAACACTACGAAAAATTTTCCGCGTTGCTCAATGATTTAGGAATTCGCGTAGGATTGCTCAGCGCGAAAGTCACACGTTCCAAAAAATTGAAAGATGAACTCTATCGGCAAATTTCCGAACACGAATTGGATATAATCATCGGAACGCACGCATTAATTCAAGAAGGCGTCAATTTTGCGCGGCTAGGACTGGTCGTCACGGACGAACAACACCGTTTCGGCGTCAATCAACGCTCTGAACTAGAAAAAAAATCGGATACCGTGCCCGATATGCTCGTAATGACCGCAACGCCAATCCCGCGCACAATGACGCTTACAGTTTATGGCGATTTGGACGTTTCGTTGATAAAAGAACTGCCGCCGGGTCGAAAACCGATTAAAACTGAGGCAAAAAGCATTCGTAACCGCAAAAAAGTTTATGAACTCGTCCGCTCCGAGATTTTAGCCGGTCGGCAAGCTTATGTTGTTTGCCCGTTGATTGAACACAGCGAATCCGAAATGTTAGCGCACATTGAATCGGCGGAAGAGATTTTCGACACCCTAAGCAATGGAATTTTCCGCGATATACCTTGCGCACTCCTTCACGGCAAGATGAGACCGCACGATAAAGATGAGATTATGGAAAATTTCCGCGACGGCAAAACGAAATTGCTGGTTTCGACGACGGTTATTGAAGTTGGCGTCGACGTGCCGAATGCAAGCGTTATGGTCGTTGAACACGCGGAACGCTTCGGATTGGCGCAACTTCATCAACTGCGCGGGCGTGTCGGTCGTGGTGCGGCGAAGTCTTATTGCATTTTGATTTCCGATAGCAAAGCCGACGTTGCCAAGGCTCGACTTGAAGTTTTGGAGACGACGCAGGACGGTTTTAAGCTTGCCGAAGAGGATTTGAAGCTTAGAGGTCCTGGTCAATTCTTCGGCGAGGCTCAACACGGTTTGCCCGATTTGAAAATTGCTGACGTGTTCCGCGACTTGGATATTTTGATTCAAGCCCGCGATGCCGCCGAGAAATTCATAACCGACGACGATAATTTAAAATACTTCGCGAGCCTGCGTGAAAATCTTGCCCTTGCTTACGGCGACAAGTTCAATCAAATCACTGCCAACTAAAAAAGCCCCCGCGACCCTTGCAGGGGTTATTTTTTTGCCCATTTTACAAAATCCTGTATATGGGATTTCGTAAATCACACCTCCAAAATCACCCCTGATTTTTGTACTTGCTTAAAAACCCGCATAACGGCGCGATACAAATTCCGCTATTCCGGAAAACGTATTTTGAGCTGTTTTCAAGGGCATTTTTTCTGGTATAATCGCTCGCGGAGGTGATTTTTATGATTTTCGACG
>JAFQZB010000004.1 GCA_017406175.1 Selenomonadaceae bacterium
CCGCTTTTATGGGAACGGAATTAGATGAGGAAATTAAGATTGGCAAATTTGTTTCAGCGGGCGAGAAAGAAATTCTGCAAGAGGAATATGCTTTCTTGAAAGGCTTGGAACTTCCGAATACATATTTCTGGGCGATTCACCCTTTGGATTCAGTCGGTGTCGAAGGGATATTGAAGACGAATAAAGCGAGGATGCTCGTTACTTTGGAAAGAGCGATTGAAACGGTTGACGAGACATTATACAAGAGAGTATCCAGAGTCGGCACTTTGTAAAGCAGGAGGACTGCTCAAATTAACGGTAGCAATTCTTTTTGCTTTTCTTCCGAGATTTCTAAACCGTTCATAGCTTCGGTTGCTGTTAAATGCCAGTTTTTCATGGCTTTACGAATATTATCAAGTAAAGTTTCTTTCTTAGCTTCTTCTCTAGCCTCGTTTTGAAGTTCTTCCATGAGTTTGCACATTTTTTTCACCTCGCGTTTGTTATCTTTAAGAAAGGAAACACGTTGAGCAAGCTGTTGGTGTTTCATATCAGCCGGATTGTCACAGAAAAAGTCATGAATCAAATCGCCCAAAGCACTGCCACTGTCGTCCTTATAACTACCATTGACGTAGATAATGTGAGTGCCGTCTTCAAAAAGTTTGCTGGTCTCGCGAACAACGCGCTCAACATGATAAATCTGCTTGCCGTCTTTTAAAACATCATGCTCGGTGATAAAGATGACGAAAGTTTCAGGGAGTTCATTGAATTTTGCCTTCTTCTTTAATTTGTGATAATCGAGCATGACAGAATTATATCTGGCACGAGAAGGAACTGCGCCGGAGTCGGCTCTTTGAACTTCGATGTTGTAAAGTTTACCAGAGTCGTCAGTAGCAAAAACATCAAAACGGACAGACCTGCCGTATAGATTCTCAATATTCTTTTGGGTCTGGACTTTCAGAACTTTGAGATTAGGTTTATCGAGGATAATGCGCAAAATATATTCGACATCAGCTTCATTGTTATCGAAACACGCGCTGAAAAAAGTATCATCAATCAATCGGAATTTTTTTATAGTCTCAAGATATTTGTTGTTGGGCATTTATTCAAATCATCTCCAGCAAAACTTTTAAAGCGATTATATCATTAAGAAGTAGTATATGCACCCGAATTTTTTATTGAGTATCAAGATAAAAGGCAAAGCCCAGGATGATTGCTCAAATAGGAATTTTCTTCTTGTTCAAATTCGTCCATGACGGCTTGAAAAAGTGTTGATTCAAGTTTTACCTGCTGTAGGAGGTCGTCGGCGCGTATAGTTTTCCCCGTAGGAATGTATTGCTTCAAATCTTGAGGATTGTGCAGAAGGTGTTGACGATTTTTATCCAAGCGAGTGCGCAGGAGGTTGGATATTGCTTCGTCTTTTGGAATTTTGTCCGAGAATAAAAATTTGCCATGAGAATAATCTTTATAAGAAAACTCCAGCCAAGTTTTGAAATGTTCCTCCGCCGCTTTTGCTTTAAGTAGGCGTAAAAATTCGTAAGCAGAAACGCCAGTTAAAATGGATTCGTTCGGATAAACGGTTTCATCTTCATTTTGTAAAGAGATTTCGCTACCGTGATAAATAATTTTCAAATCGTGAAAGTAGTCGTCGGTAGAGAGATTTTTCGCAAGTGGTGTTACTTTTTCATGAAGAAGCTTTTTAAGAATGACACGAGCATTATTCATGGACTCAAACAGTTTGTCGGGAGCTTGTTCAATATCAGTTAAAACAGAATCAGGGTAAGTGGGAAGGAACAACGACATTTTAGTTTTTAATTTGCTTTCCGCAATCCAAGTCTGAACGGTAAGAATAGAAGTCAACTCATCTGCACTGTTACTTTCGGCAAATTTTTTAATCGAGTCGATACAGTCCTGAAAAGAAATGATGTCGGTTCCATTTTCGATAAGCCCACTAGCTTGAAGATTTTAGATTATGTTTTCCAGCTCTTGATTCTTCGACTTAAAAGAATCTTTATCTAAGATGTTCCAAGCATTATAAAATTTTTGCAGGAAACAAAGTTGCTTGCCGTCAGAGGATTTAGTCCATACTTCAAGCAATTCAGGTTTAGCATGTTGGCGTAAAGACCAACTATTATTTTTAATTTCGTCGGCGGAAA
>JAFQZB010000351.1 GCA_017406175.1 Selenomonadaceae bacterium
CACTGAAAAAAATATTTCGCTGATAAACGAGCTGAAAATCAAAGCATTGCACTTCGCTTGGGACAATCCTCGTGATAAATCCGTTGTAGCGGCTCTGAAAAACTTCCGGAAAGCCTCAAGGATAAAAAATCATCGCAAGTTGATTGTCTATGTGCTTTGCAACTATTGGAGTAGCCGCGAAGAAGATTTGTATCGAGTATATTGGTTGCGTGATAATGGTTTCGACCCGTATATCATGGTTTACGACAAGGCAAATGCTCCGAAAGAGGTTACAAAAATACAACGCTGGGTCAACAACAAACGTATTTTTAACGTCGTAAAGAGGTTTGAGGATTACGACACTCGAATCGGATAAATTTTTTGGAAGTGATGAGTATGGAATCAAGGGTAACGGTTCATGCGACTTTGGAGGAAATGGAGCGGCTGTTTGACGACACTAAAGGCGGCTTTCTCGTCAAATATTACGAACGGACAGAGCAAAATTCAATGTACGACACGTTCAAGGTGATTGTGCGACACGGAGAAGATATTGGGCGGCAAGACGGCGAAGTTTTTGATTATCAGTCGTTCATGGACAAATTTGATAATCTCGAATCAAGATTTTTGAAAAGTGATGGCAAAATTTTTCTGGATAGAGACGTTGACATTGCCCAACAAGGTCTGGAAGGCGGCTTGTCGGAGAAGACCGTCGCGAAAGTCCTAAAAATCTACGGCTCGTCGCAATGCAAAAACTCAAAATACGTTCAAGCCTTAATGAAGTCGGACAAAATACGCCAGCTCCTTCAAGAACTCAAATGCAAAGAAAATTCTGCCGCGCTGTCGAGATGAAAAAATCCCTGCTCGAAGAAAAATCGGGCGGGGATTTTTAATGCTCTGAACTTAATCGTTGTGTCGTAAAAAATCATGAGCGACGCCTTCTTTCGGCGCGGACAGATGCAATTTCCTCGTTAATTTCGTCTAAAGACATTTCGGGCACGTCAGCGGTTTGCCGACGCAATTCTTCAAAAGCTTGCCAAGTCTCTGCTCGCGAAGGTTCGGGCAATTTCACGACTTCCTGCCGCAAATTTTTGTCGATAGAGAATTGAACAAGAACTTGCTCCGACATAATCATTTATCCTTCCGTTTTTTTGGGATTATATCACACGCCACAATCAAAAGCGCAAAAAAATAAGATTTTGCGCGAGGCTATACATGGCATAATTGCACTCACGAAAGGAGACTTAGAAAATGTTTTTTCAACACTTGTACGCAAAGAAAGTAAAGCTGACTGATTTGCCTTCCATGCAACGACAGTTGAATCGTCACGCAAACACGAATCACGCTCTCGAAGAATTGACGCCAATGCAATTAAATCATCGCGTCAAGGAAAGAATCGCGCAACTGCATTTGAAAAGGCGTCCTCGTTCCGATGCCGTCGGCATTGAAGACTTTATCGTCGGCACTTCGCCCGAATTCATGCAGAACGCTAAAGTTGAGTTGAGAGAGCAATATTTCCTTGACGCATTGCATTTTTTCCAAGCACGCTATGGAAAAGAAAATGTGATGTACTGTCAATGTCACCTTGACGAGGACGAGCCGCACATTCACGTTGGCATTATGCCGGTAACAACTGACGGGCGACTCTCCGCCAAAAGTTTGTTCACGCCCAAGTCGCTTGAAATTTTGCAAACGGCATTTCACAGGGAGGTTGCGGTCAAATATGGACTCCTGCGCGGCGAATATCATGTACGCCAATGTCTGGAGCTGTGTAATTTCAAAATCGAGCAGTTAAAACTGAGATTGGGGGAACTTGCGGAAAATTTAGACCGCACTGCTGATAATCAAAAAGAACTTCACAGAATCTCAGAGGCGGCTAAGTCGAAAACATTTTTGGGGGCTGACAACGTCGAATATGTGAAGTTGCCCATTGCCGATTATCAAAAACTCGTGCAGATGGCGTACGAAAGTCTAAAAATCCAAGTTATGGCTCGCAAATTGCAAGAGGAATTCGCGCAATGCAAACAGGAAGTCGTGAAACTGCGCATTTTGGTTGAGCACTTGCGCAAAGATAATTATTGGAGCAAAAATTATGAGCAAAAAGAAAAAGTCGGTTGAATATGATTTGTTCGCGGATTTTGGGGCGGTTGACGCAGAAAATATCGTTGCCGGAGCGGTTCTCAAAGCGGCGCAAGAATCTCAGAATCAAGAGCCGCAGAAAAAATCTCAACGAATCGAAGATTTCGGCGAAAAAATTGGCGGAGCGCGAAAAGATTTGTATTCTGCTTACTGCGATTTAATAAAAGTTGCGATAGAGACCGAAGTTGAGAGTGTTCCGTTGTCGAAGTCGTTTCCTGCGCCGAATTATAAGAAACTTTTGGAGAGCGGCTTGGAAAGTTGGAAAGTTGACGCGATACGGGCATTGCGTGACGCTATTCCGCCTAAGCCGAGAAAATATTCGTGGCTGATACGAGAATGGGCAGAAAAAATGAGTAACCTGCGCGTTATGTCCGTCGATGTCCTCGAAAACAAATGGACTGCGGAAGAATTTTCAACCGAACTCGAAAAAATGAAAGCCCGCGACGCCAAATACTCTCTCTCAATGCAAGACAACAAAGATGTCGCCCAAAGGATAGAAGATTCAATGCTGATTTACAAAAGCATGGGGCATGAGCAGGATTGTTCGGCTTTAACACTCGTCGAGTTGGGAAAATACGACTACGGTTACTCCGAAGAGCGAAAATTTGAGTTGCGGGAAATGCACGGAGCGCACAGGTACAGGCTATTGAGCTACGGCGCAACAAAATACGACGCGATTGAACGCTACAAAAATCAAGACCGGCATAAAGAAAAAACTCCGCGCTCGAAAAAAAATCCTTTCAAAATCTACAGCTGGCGATACAGCAGTTATTATTTTATTGGTTGCAAGGTCGGCAAGGAGTATGTGGAAATTCAGTCACCATTTGAAAAGGTAGAGGAAGCCGCTACCTATCTGGATTCTCACTTGGAAGAGCTTGAAGAAAAATTGGAGAAATATCGCGACATACCTTACGAGCGTGAGGCTCAAAATTCTCCGCGAACCGGCGAATTAAAACGTACAGGGGACGTGACGCCGGAACAGTTTCAAGAAACTTTCGGCTTTCGTGGCGTAGAATTTGGCACTTGGGTCGAGAACAAAAGTCGGCAAGAAAATTTGAACAACGCTTACGACGCTTTAATGGATATGGCGGAGGCATTGAATCTGCCGCCGCGAGCGTTATCTCTAAACGGCTCATTAGGCTTAGCGTTCGGAGCGCGTGGCAGAGGTGGGAAAAATGCTCCGCTTGCTCATTATGAACCCGTCAAAGTCGTCATCAACTTGACGAAGAATAAAGGCGCGGGAAGTCTCGGTCACGAGTGGTTTCACAGCTTCGATAATTATCTCGGCAGAAAAGCAAAAACGTCCGCGACTTCCATGATGACGCACGATTTCGATAAGGGCGGACAGCAAAATATCAGTTCAGAGATTATCGACGGCTTTCAACTGGTGTCTAACGTCATAAGTCAAAGTGGATTGGAGGAGCGATGTAAAAATCTCGACAAGCGCAGAGAAAAAGAATACTGGACATTGCCGGAAGAGCAAATGGCGCGGGCTTTTGAGGTTTACTTGAAGGAAAAACTAAAGGAACGTGGGATTCAAAATGATTATCTCGTAAACT
Source organism: Selenomonadaceae bacterium (assembly GCA_017406175.1). Classification (GTDB taxonomy): domain Bacteria; phylum Bacillota; class Negativicutes; order Selenomonadales; family Selenomonadaceae; genus Quinella. Next base: position 3,675 of record JAFQZB010000351.1, read on the forward strand.
ATCGCTCGGAAGAATCATGGGCGCAGGCAACTGAAAGCAGTTTCAAAATGGAGAATACCTACCCTTATCCGACGGCGACGGAAATTGCGGACATCAAGGCGGCGTTCGATTATCTTTTCGATTCAATTCGCTTTAAGTCGCACGAGGAGAATTATGAGATTTATTCAGCGGCAACGGCAGATATTCGCGAGTGTCTGAAAGATTCGCGATTACTTTTCGAGCGAGAATTGACACCCGAACAAGCGACACTGCAAAAAATGAGTGAATCGGTTTTCGGCATTGACGTGAAATATTTTGACGGTGCGCCAGAACTGCACGGCAGGTTTGATAACGACATGGACATCATGTATCTGAACAGCAAGGCAGAAACGTCGCCGGACTGGACTTTTTGGCACGAAGCCTTTCATGTAATGAAAAAGTACGAGCCGGAACTCTACGAGGATATTCTTGCCCACGTTGAACGCCACGAAATTTTTACCACTCAGCAGATAGAAGATTATCGCAAGGCGGTTAAGCAACCGAAAATGGGCAAGTCGCGAGTAATGGAAGAAATGCTCGCCGATGCCTTTGCTGACATGAAAACCGGTCGCCGCGTCTTTGAAAAAATCACTAAAGAAAATCGGAGCCTTGCGGACAGACTTGCCGCCTTTACTCAAAAGTTGCTCGACGGCGTAAAAAAATTCTTCAAGGCAAAAGAAGTTCGCGATAAATATCCGACTGTCACTTTGACCAACAGGCAATTCAAAGATTTTGCCACGCGAATTGAGGAAAACGTCTGCAGTCTGCGAAACGGCAAGTCAATAGACTCGAAGGGCTACAAAATTTTGACCGCCGGGCCTCGTTCGCCATACGAATACGCCCCGAAAAAACAAAAACACTTCGACATTGAGGTTGCTAAAGAGTTGACTAAAAAATATTCGTCTGACGCAGTTCAACAGGCAATCCAAGACCTAAGTCCGCTCGGTCGCAAGAACAAAAATTACGGCAAAGAAATTATGCAAGAAGTCAGAGCTTGCGGGAGGTGAATGTTTTGGAAGAAAAATTTTGTGGAGTATGGGGGCATTTGAGAGAGGAGTACCTCAAAGCGAACCAGCCCGCATTATATGAGCTGATGCTTGAAAAAAATGAGCTGGACGAGTATTTGACGGGGTATCAAGCAGCTTATTCCAATCGCGCCGAAAAAATGGCGGAGAAACTGGCGGCAGAGCGCGGCGTTGATGACAATCTCTACAAAGACGATTCGCTGGAATGGATTTTGGCTTACGAGAAAATTCAAGAGGAAGTTCAGTCTACACTCCGAGAAGAAATTCAGCGGTAAATTTTTTTGCTGACTTAAAGGATTATTTTTGGTAGCGTCGAAGTAGCTAAAAAAATTTTGAAAGATTTTGGAGGACGAAATATAGAGTAGTTCATAAAACGCGAAAGCCCTGCGTGTTTCTCAGGCAACGCAGAGCTTCAACTGGTGAATGTACAACCATTCGCCCGAAGGTCTTAACTCCTTGAGAGTGCCGCCAGCACCCATTCAGAAGCTTAACTCTTCGTGAGTGCCGCCAGCACCCACTCAGAAACGACTCACGGCTACGGGTTCAGATGATTTTTC
>JAFQZB010000352.1 GCA_017406175.1 Selenomonadaceae bacterium
AAGATAAGAGTTTAGCGAACAGGCTTGCCGCATTCACTCAAAAGTTACTCGACGGCGTTAAGAAATTTTTCAAAGCGAAAGAGGTACGCGAGAAATATCCGGCGGTTACGTTGTCGAGTAAACAATTCAAAGACTTTGTTACGCGGATTGATGAAAACGTCTGTAGTATGCAAGACCGCAAAGCGTCAAAAAACTCTACGGGCTACAAAATTTTAACAACCGCGCTTCATTCGCCATACGAATACGCTCCGACAAAACAAAAACACTTCGACATTGGGGTGGCTAAAGAATTGACTAAAAAATATTCTCCCGACGCAGTTCAACAGGCAATCCAAGACCTAAGTCCACTCGGTCGCAAGAACAAACATTACGGGAAAGAAATTGTGCAGGAAGTCAGAACTTTCGAGAGGTGAATGTTTTGGAAGAAAAATTTTGTGGAGTGTGGGGGCATTTGCGCGAAGAATATCTCAAAGCGAACCAGCCCGCATTATATGAGCTGATGCTTGAAAAAAATGAACTGGACGAGTATTTGACCGGCTACCAGAGTGCCTATTCCAATCGCGCTGAAAAAATGGCGGAAAAACTGGCGGCAGAGCGCGGCGTTGATGACAATCTCTATAAAACTGATTCGCTGGAATGGATTTTGGCTTACGAGAAAATTCAAGAGGAAGTTCAGAGTATACTGCAAAAAGAAATTCAGCAGTAACTTTTCCACTTGCTTAAAGGATTATTTCTGATTTCGTCGAATTAACTCAAAAAATTTTGAAAAACTTTGGAGGACGAAATATAGACGAACGTATTATAAAAGCGGAAAGCTCCGCAGTGCTGTCAACACTACAGAGCTTCTTCTGGTGAATGCCTGAACTCATTTACCAGAAAGTCCCGAAGGACTCCCCTTTGTCGCGAAAACCAATTTATGTTTCAAAATTGTATTCAAAATCGGAACCTTATTTTACAATATGGCGGCAGTTCTTGCAAGGACTTTTTGGCAGGATTTTTCTTGACGGCATTCACTAGGTGAGTGTCGTCTTTTTCTTTCCCTCCTCACGAGGTGATTTTTATGAATAATGAAGTGCCGGAAGCCATCGAAATGGAAAAACAACTTCTCTCCGCCATGTTTATGAAAGAAGGTCAAGTTGTTCCCGCCGTATGCTCTATATTGGAAGTCGATGAGCTTTACCGTCCGGAACATCGACTCGTTTTTCAAGCCATTTTGCGTCTTCATGCCAAAGGCAATCCCATTGATTATCTCGCCGTTGAGGAAGAACTTCGCAAGACTGGTGATTTTGGCAAGATTGACCATCGGTATTTGCTCGGTCTCATCGACGCGACCTTTACCACCGCTCGTGCCGAGTACCACGCCAACATCATCAAGGAAAAAGCCAACCTGCGCAAACTTATTGAATTGAGTGATGTTCTTCAAGATGAAGCTACTCGCGGCGAAAAATCTTTCAATGACATTCTTGCTTTCCTCCAAAACAATCTTTCCAACTTGAGTCGTTCTGCCAAACCAACTAATACTTTGCGTCTTACTGATTATTTTGCTAACCAGCTCAAAAACGACATCGCGTCACTGAAAAACTACGCCACTCGCAAAACCGGTTTCAACAACATAGATGATCAACAATTTTTCAGTCCGGGTCTCTACGTCATAGGCGCGACTCCTGCCGCCGGTAAAACTACCTTTTGCTGGCAACTTCTCGAACAACTCGCTGAGCGTGGCGAGACTTGCATTTACTGCTCTTACGAAATGAG
>JAFQZB010000353.1 GCA_017406175.1 Selenomonadaceae bacterium
AGGCTCAAGAGGAATAAACAACTGCGAAATGGCGACCTTCTTTAGTATGGCTCCGCTCGGTCTGCTGATTTTTTTCTACGCCACGTTCAAGCGCAAACGCTTTGACTTATTGCTTACTCTGCTGGTCGTGCTAAGCGGCTTGTTCATGCTGTGGGAAACTTTTGGCTTCCCCGCCTGGCTCGCGAAAATATCTTTGATGAGCAACGTCATTTTCAATCGCGCAAGAACCGTAACCGACTTCCTGCAAATGCTAATTCTGTTCCGCGGGCTGAGTCTGATTGATTTGGAATTATCCCGCCGCACAAAACTTTTCTTAGCGGCGGCAATTTCAATCGGCGGGACGCTCGCAACTTGCAACTTCTTGGGCGACGAGATAGGCATTAAAAAAATCCTCTTCATGCTAGGCTTTGCCTCCGTCACGATTTATCTAATCACAAGTCGGCTAACCAATCTGCGTATCGGGCTTTTGATTGTGATGATGTTGCTAATCGGCGGCACGGTTAATCCAGTGGCTCGCGGCGTCGACTGCGTTTATAAAGTTCCCGTCGGGCAGAAGATTGCCGAGCTTGCCCGCGCCGATAAATCGCTTTGGTTCGTCGAAGGTATCGGGGCTTTAAGCGACTTCCCGATAATGTTTGGCGCACCGACGATTAACAGCTTGAATATTTATCCCGACCTCGACCGCTGGCAAAAGCTCGACCCGACTGGCGAAGCCTTTACAGTCTACAATCGCTACGCGCATATAAGCATCGTCTTGACTGACGCGCCGACCGAATTTCAGTTGAACCAAGTCGATTACTTTACGCTGAATTTGAATCCCGCCGACTTGCCGAAATTGGGCGCACGATATATTTTCTCCCGAAATGGGGGGCTTGAAAGATTTTCTACACACCACGTCAAGATAAAGATGCTTTACAAGGAGGCGGGCAGCTACATTTATTCCGTCGCCTATGCAACTTGATATTTGATTCGCCGTGTGCTACGCTAAAAAAAATTTTTCGGGAGTGATTGACTTGGGAGACTTCATAGGCGCGAAAAAAATTCTAGAGAAGAAGCGCGAATATATTATGCCTTGCCTCGGACATTTCTACAGCGACCCGCCGCAATTCGTGCGCGGCGAAATGCAATACCTCTTCGACACGACCGGTAAGAAGTATCTCGATTGCTATGCGGGCGTCTCCGTGATTAACTGCGGACACTGCAACCCGTTCATAACCGAACGCATGATTGAACAGATTAAAACCCTCCAGCACGTCTGCAATATCTATCTGACGGAGAACTTTGTTAATCTCGCCGAACGCCTCGCCGAAGTCACGCCGGGCGACCTGCGGAAGTCTTTCTTCTGCTCGACTGGTACCGAGGCTAACGAAGGCTCACTCCTCTTGGCGTCGATTTATACCAAAAGCTCCGAGTTTATCGCCTTGCAAAATGGGCTTCACGGACGCACTAAGCTGACAATGAGTTTGACGGGTATCGGCATGTGGCGGACTGACCCTCAGCCCGTCGGCGGAATCAACTTCGCGCCCAATCCTTACTGCTACCGTTGCCCGCTAGGTAAAGACCCTGCGACTTGCGACCTTGCCTGCGCGAACAAGATTGAAACGATTATCCAGACAGCGACCTCAGGTAAGCCCGCCGCGTTGATTGCCGAACCGATTCAAGGCAACGCGGGTATCGTCGTGCCTCCCAAAGGTTATTTCAAGCGCGTTAAGGAAATCCTCGACAAATACGGCGCATTGCTTATCGCTGACGAGGTGCAAACCGGCTTTGCTCGGACGGGCAAAATGTTCGCCATTGAAAATTTCGACGTGACCCCCGACATCATGAGCGTCGCCAAAGCTTTGGGCAATGGGCAACCGATTAGCGCGTTCATCTCGACGAAGAAAATAGCCGACACCTACACGCGCCCCGGTGCCTCGACTCTCGGCGGCAATCCCGTTTCGTCGACGGCGGGGCTTGCAGTCCTCGATTACATTGCTAAAGAAAATCTCATGGACAACGCTAAGGCTCGCGGCTCACAACTAATCGACGGCTTGAGACTTCTGCAAAAAAAATTCCCGATAATCGGCGACGTGCGCGGTATCGGGCTTATGGTCGGGGCGGAGTTCGTTCACGCGGACAAGTCGCCCGCCTTCCGTGAGCTTGATGAACTTTTGGAGGAGCTAAAGAATCGCGGCTTCATCGTCGGCAAGAACGGCATCGGGCGCAACGTCTTGGCATTTCAGCCGCCGCTCGTTATCACGGCTAAGGATATTGACGACGTGCTTAACGCCATTGAAATGATTTTGGAGCGCAAGTGACATGGACGAGGACAAGAAGCCTAAATCCTTCACGGAGCAAATCTCAAGCAGTTTCTTCAAAGGGCTACTAATCGTCGTTCCACCCGCCATAACAATTTTCGTGCTCAAATGGCTGTTCGAGCTGACGGAAGGTTCAATCGGAAAATATCTGCCCGCGAAAATTCCTGGCGCAGGTCTCGCGATTGTCTTAGTGGCAATTTGGATGGTCGGCGTGCTTAGCGGCAACTTCCTTTCCAAAAAGATTCTCGCGTTCTTCGACAACATAATTGGCAAGATACCAATCGTGAAGTTCATCTACGGTTCGGTTAAGCAAGTCTCCAAAGCCCTTTTCGAGTCGGACTCGGCATTTAAAAGCGTCGTGCTCGTGCCCTATCAAAAGTCATACGTGTTGGCGTTCCAAATGCTGACGGTTCCCGCGCCTGTTCGGGAAAAGCTCGGCGATGATTATGTTTGCGTCTACATGCCCTGGAGCATGAACATGACGGCGGGCATGAATTTCTTTGTTAAGAAATCGGACGTGATTCATCTGGACATGTTGCCGCAGGACGCCTTGCAATTCATCATCACGGCGGGCACCATTTCGACGGCGGGGCTTGTCTCGAAGGATTCACTTGGGCTTAAGGGTAAAGGCAATGGAGACATTCACGGTTGAAGCGGTCGTATTGAAGACGGACGACTTCGGCGACGCTAACAGGGTCGTTACCCTCTTTACTAAGGAGTTCGGCAAGCTTGAGGCGAACGCTTACGGCTGTCGACGGGCACGCAGTCCGCTGTCGGGAGCGTTGCAGATGTTCAATCACATATCGGCGCAAATCACACGCAACCCAAAGGTTGATACGATTCGCGAGGCGGACATCATCAATTTCTACGACGCCTTGACCAATGACTTGGAGCGGCTAGCTTATGCATCGCTGTTGTTTGAAGTCGTTAATCGCATGACCTTCCCGCGTCAACAGGAGCGGGAGACTTTCGACCTGCTGATTAGAGCTTTGCCCGTGCTAAGCAAACGCAATCCACGAGTCGCGGCGTTAATCGGTGCATGTCAATTCATGGAGACAAGCGGCGTGCAGCTGAACTTTGAACGTTGCGTGCATTGCGGCAGGGAGATTGACGGCGACGCGGCGATTAGTCTTCTTGACGGCGGGGCAATCTGTATGGATTGCGTCGACGCCGCGCAGGACGCCCGCCCCTATCCCGAAGGCTTGCGCAAGACTTTTGAGACGATGCTCGGCTTTGATTGGCAAGACGACACGCGCCTTAGCTTTAACTCACGACAACTCAAAGCGGCGGAGACTTTTTTTATCGACTACGTGCAATCGGTCTTGGGTAGCGGCTTGCGTTCGGTGCAATTTATCCGCGACTTCCTAAGCTAAACAATCTTAGACGCCCGAAGCTCGCCTCGTTCAATCCGCCCGACGCCCAAAAACTTTCCGCCCGCGTACACTCGTAAAGACTTTTTGTCCGCAAGCCTAAGCGTCGTCGGCAAACCGTTCATGAAAGCCTTAACGCGGCGTTCGTCAAGTTCAAACGGCGGTAAATGATTCAAAGCCTCTTCAATCGGCAGGAGACTATCCGCGCCGATATTTTTTATGTCTAAGGCGTTCTTTAAGTCGAAACCGCCCGCCCGAATCCGCACAAGACTTTTTAACGTCGCGGGCAGGTTCAATAGCTCGCCCAAATCAATCGCCAAGCTTCGGACGTAAGTGCCCTTGCCGCAATCAATTTCAATCGTCGCCGAAGTCTTATCCAACGCGACAAGCTCCAGCCGATAAATTTTAACGCGGCGGCTCGGCATGTCGAAGGCAATATCTTTCCTTGCCAAATCGTAAGCTTTGCGCCCGTGAATTTTAATCGCGGAGAACTTCGGCGGCGTCTGCTCAATCTCCCCAACGAAACTTTTCAAAGCCGCGTTGAGGTCTTCAATCGTCGGCGGGCTGAAATCCTCTGCGCGAGCAATGACGGAGCCTTCAAGGTCGCCTGAGTCCGTCGCCACGCCAAATAAAATTTCTGCCCGATAAGACTTGTTGCCGTCGAGGTACTCAATAAACTTCGTCGCACGATTAATCGCTATCGGCAAGACACCCGCCGCCATTGGGTCGAGAGTTCCCGCGTGTCCAACCTTCCGCGTAGAAAAAATCCTCCGAACATGATTAACCGCGTCATGGCTCGTCATGCCCGAAGGCTTGTTGAGATTTATAAATCCGTCGTCGTTCATAGTGCCTTGCCGATTGCCTCAACTAAAATCTTTTCCGCGTCCTTAAGTGTCGTCTTGAGTGTGCAACCCGCCGCCCGAATGTGTCCGCCGCCGCCGAGCCGCGCCGCAATCTTTGCTACGTCCACGTCCTTTGAACGCATACTCACCCGACAAACGTTCGGTGCCCGCTCCGAGATGAGGAACGCCACGTCAACGGTATCAATCACTCGAATCTCATCGATAATGCCTTCCGTCGAATCGAACTTGCTAACCGTCGCATAGTCTAGCGTCATGCCCGCGACCTTATTGCCGTAATATATCTTGAGAGTATTCAAGGCGTCCCGTAGCCCGATTACCTCCGCCAAAGTCTTTTTCTCCATTTGTTCGGAAATGAAATGCGGACTAACACCGCACGTTATCAGCTCCGAGGCAATGGCTAGAGTATCGGCGCGGGTGTTTGAGAATTGGAAGAAGCCCGTATCCGTCGCAATGCCCGTGTAAAGGCAAGTGGCAATGGCGGGCGTGATAGCCTCTCCGAGTTCGCGGGCAAGCTTGAAGATAATTTCGCAGGTCGCCGCCGCCTTAGTCTCGACGTAGAGGGCGTAGCCGTCGCCAATGTTCGTAACGTGATGGTCGACGTTCAAAAGTGGCGCGTCGGTTAGTTTGCGGACGTTGCCAATCCTGTCGGGCGAAGTGTCTAGGACAAGCAATAAGTCCGCGTCGAAGTGTTCACCGTCGGCGGGGCGGCGTATCTGTTCAAAATGCGGCAGGGCTTGTAAGTTCCTCCGCACGCTGTCATCAATGAAAATTTCGGCGGTCTTGCCCATTGCGCGGAGTATTTGCATTGTCGCTAGCGTCGAACCGATTGCGTCGCCGTCGGGCTGAACGTGTGCCGTTATCAAAATCCTATTCGCGGCTTGAAGTCTCGTTGCCGCCTCCTTTAGAGTTATCAGCATGTGTATCACCTTCCACTTGCAACAAAAGCTTTTGAAGATGGTCGCCGTAATCAAGCGACGTGTCCAGAGCAAAAGAAATCTCCGGCGTGAACCTCAAGCGAATTCTCTGCCCTATCTCCCGGCGGACAAAGCCAAGAGCACTGTTCAAACCCTCAAGCGAACTTTTGACTTGCTCCGCGCCGCCCATGACGCTGACATAAATTTTTGCCTCGCGCAGGTCGCCAGTCATCTCGACATCAGTCACAGTCACGAAACCTATTCGCGGGTCTTTCAAGTCCGTCAACAACATCTTGCTCATCTCTTGCTTAATGAGTTCCTGTAGCTTTTCTATCCTAAGTTTATTTCCCATATCACACCTCGTTGAATTTGCACCACGGCTCGCCGCTCATGAAGTCGCCGCCATTATAGCACGCCGCCCGCGCCCGACAGCCTCCGCACTTGTGCTTGTACTTGCACGCGCCGCAGTTGCCGCTATAGTCAAGAGTTCGTAGCGTCTTCAAAACTTCACTTGACCGCCACAGCTCATCAAAGGGCGTCTCGCGCACGTCGCCAAGCTCCATGTTCAGATAAGCGCACGACTGAACTTTTCCACGCGGGCTGATAATGCAATAGCTTAACCCTGCCAAACACCCGCGCTTAAATCTTGTATTGATTCCGAGTTGGTCGGCTATTCGTAGGAATTGCGGCGCACACGTCGGCTTGAGTTCTATTGGAACCGTCTGCTGCTTGCGCATGATTCGCGTTAAAACATTCTCGTAACCTTCCGCCCGCAAGGATTCTTCTTCGATAGTCTTAGCCCTGCCCGTCGGCACCAGGAAGAAAAAATGATGCGCCTTAGCTCCAATCTCAACTGCAAAATCCGTCAATGCCTCCAGCTCATGTTGATTCCAATCCATAACCGTTGTATGAACTTGGAAGGGCAAGCCCGCCGCCAGACAATTTCTCATGCCGTCGACCGCACCTTGCCACGCGCCCGCGAACGAACGGAACTTATCATGCTTAGCGGCGTCAAGTGAGTCGAGCGATATGCCCATGCCCTTTGCGCCCGCCGCCTTTAGGTCGCTAGCCATCTGCGGCGTTATCAGCGTGCCGTTCGTCCCGAAGACCGCAATTAGCTTTAATCTCGTCGCGTGCTCGACAAGCTCTAAAATATCGGGACGCATTAACGGTTCGCCGCCGGAGAAAATCATTATCTTGAAACCGGCGCGGGCAATCTGATTCAGAAGCTCCTTAGCCTCGGCAGTCGAGAGTTCCTCTTGCGCCTTACAGCCAGCGTCGCGGTAGCAATGAGCACAATACATGTTGCAAGCATTCGTCGTGTTCCATGAGACTATCAAGTTAAATCCCTCCCGCGCAAGTATAATCAGCCCGTCTAAACATTGCAAGCCAAAAAAAGAACGCCGCCTTGAAATCAGACGACGGTCGCGTCCAAGTCATAGATACGAGGAGCTAAACAGTTTTCAAGCTTCCTTTGCCTCGTAACCTTTTGGCAAGAAGATTTTACTGCTGATACTTGAGCTTGAGTGCGGCATTGACGAAATCGCGGAAGAGTGGGTGCGGGTGATTCGGTCGCGACTTCAGCTCTGGGTGAAATTGGCAACCCACGAACCACGGATGAATTGCTTTATCGAGTTCGATAATCTCAACCAAGCTGTCATCGGGGAGCACGCCCGCAATTATCATGCCGTGAGCCTTGAAGATTTCGCGGAACTTGTTATTGAACTCGAAGCGGTGCCGATGACGTTCGCTGATTAATTCGGAGCTATAAGCCGCCGCCGTGTGCGTGTCAGGCAAGACTTTGCAAGGATAAGCCCCAAGACGCATCGTCCCGCCCTTTTCCGTCACGTTCAGTTGAGAGTCCATTAACGCAATAACCGGATGCTCGGTGTCGGGATTGAACTCGGTTGAATTGGCATCGACATAACCGCAGACGTTGCGGGCAAACTCAATCGCGGCGCACTGCATACCCAAGCACAGTCCTAGGAACGGAATTTTATTTTCGCGGGCAAAGGTTATCGCTTTAATCTTGCCCTCAATGCCACGGTCGCCGAAGCCGCCCGGCACCAAAATCCCGCGGCAACCCGTGAAGACCTCTTCCATGTCGACTTCGGGGCATTCAATCTTTTCGGCGTTGACGAAATTAATCTTAACCTTCGTCGCGTGTTCAATGCCAGCGTGGTGCAGAGCCTCAACGACAGAAATATAAGCATCGGGCAACTCAACGTATTTTCCGACCAGAGCAATCTTCACCGAACGTTCAGGGTTTTTAATCTTGTGAACCATGCGCCGCCACTCGTCGAGTTTGGGCGGGGCTTGCGGCAGGTTTAATTTCTCCAGAACAATCTTATCAAGTCCCTCGTTCTCCATGATGAGCGGCACTTCATAAATCGTCGCCGCCGTCCGATTTTCAATAACGGCGTTCTCGTCCACGTCACAGAAAAGGGCTATCTTCCTCTTAAGCTCGCGGGTTATCGGATAATCCGTGCGGCAAACCAAAATGTCTGGTTGAATCCCAATCGCCCTAAGCTCCTTGACGCTGTGTTGAGTCGGCTTAGTCTTGAGTTCGCCCGCCGCCCCGATATACGGCAACAACGTCACGTGGATATAAAGCGCGTCGTTCTTTCCGACTTCCTTTTTGACTTGCCGAATCGCCTCAAGGAACGGCAAACTTTCAATGTCGCCGACGGTGCCGCCTACTTCCGTTATTACAACGTCAGCTTTGTCTGCCTCCGCCACGGCATAGACGCGGGCTTTAATCTCGTTGGTCACGTGTGGAATAACTTGCACCGTCGAGCCTAGGTAATCGCCTTTGCGCTCTTTGGACAAAACAGACCAATAAACTTTGCCCGTAGTGGTGTTCGAGTGCTTGCTTAGATTAATGTCAATGAATCGTTCGTAGTGTCCAAGGTCAAGGTCGGTCTCCGCGCCGTCGTCGGTCACGAAAACTTCGCCGTGCTGATAGGGGCTCATTGTGCCGGGGTCGATGTTTATGTAGGGGTCGAACTTTTGAATCGTAACTTTCAAGCCGCGACTTTTAAGAAGTCTGCCGAGCGATGCTGCCGTGATTCCTTTGCCGAGCGATGAAACTACTCCGCCAGTCACAAAAATATATTTAGCCATGTTGTCCTCCGGTGCAACTCATTGCGAGTGCTTAAAAATTTTTTTTATGTCCTCAAGAAAGGTCTTCGGGTTCTTCTTCTGATTTCAAACGGCTAGACGCGGAAGATTTTTTCTCTGCTGTCTTGCTCGCGCCGCGTGGACGTTTGGTTTCGGGCGGATACCATTCAGCCAAACCCCAAAGTCCGTCTTTTACGTGTTGGAAGCGGCTGTCCATGTTAATCATCGTGTAAATCTCCGAGATAGCCGCCGCCTCGTTCTGAACGATTTTATTTTGTCTGGCGATGACTTCGCGAATCAACTTCTTAAAGTGAATCGGATTATCTTTGTCCGACTCGTTTAAGATTTGATAGGCAATGTCTACCTCGCTCAGCTCTAAAAGCGGTTTATCCGTATCGATAGGAGAGTTACTTTCTGACATGTCTTTTTTATTTTGCTCATCATGATATTCATTCAATCGTCTTGCTTTGTCACTTGCACGATTATGTTCACCAGTTGTTCTTCCTGGTCCGGGATTATCTGCTAAGGGACCTATTTGCTTATATTCTTCGCGATCCATATAAAACATTTTGAAATTCTCCTTTCATCGTTCAGCGAAATTCCTAATCAAGCGAACCTCCTAAGTTTTGTAATGAATCGATGACGCAGGCGCAACCGGGGCGAACGTGTTGCATGACGAAAAGCATTTTGGCTTCTGGCAAACCGACGCAACCGCCCGTCCACGGCTTAACAGGTCCAAAGCAATGCATGAATAACGCCGCGCCTTTGCCGGGCGTGCACTCGGCATTATAGCCCATGTTCAAGCCGTAAACGTAATGCGGGTTGTAGTCAATCAAATGCTCGCTGTTGCCCTTGTCGAAGTTGGCGGGAGCCTGGCGGGCGTCGACGAACTGATTGTATTTGTAATTCCAATCGCCTGACCAGTAGTGATGTTCGTTGATTTGCGTATAGGGAATAGCGCAACCGGGGTCGGGCGCAATGCCGAACGCGTAATCAAAGCGGAAGGTGCCGACTGGAGTTTTGTTATCGCCCTCTTTGACCTTGCCCAGCCCGTTCTTGCCGATAAAGCCTGGTGTCGTCATGATTTGTTGCCACTTGCCGTTAATCTTCTCGTGCATGGAAATCCAAGCCGTCGTCCCCTGAATGCCCGCGACTACAACCATTTGCTCCGAGTCACGAGCGGCGGGCAAGTCTTTAACCCACGGCGGAGAAGGCGTCGCCTGAGCGGACTGACAAAGCATAATCATCACCACCACCAATTCCAGAAATATCTTTCTCATAAACAAGCCTCCAAAATCAAAGTGTGCCGCCTAAGTCCTTGAGCGAACCGATAATGCAGACACAACCGGGGCGAACGTGTTGCATGACGAAAAGCATTTTATCTTCGGGAATTGCAATTCCTCCGCCCGTCCACGGCTTGGCTGAAGATAAGCATTGCATGAAGAAGGCGTAACCTTTACCGTGCGTGCATTCGCTGTTGTAATCGAAGCTCAAAGCGTAAGTGTAGTTCGGGGCGTAGTCAATCAGACGTTCGCTCCTGTCCTTATTGAAATTGGCGGGAGCCTGACGCACGTCCATGAACTGATTGTACTTGTAATTAAAATCGCCTGACCAGTAGTGATTTTCGTTGACTTGCGTGTAGGGAATAGCGCAACCGGGGTCGGGCGCAATGCCAAACGCGTAATCAAAGTGGAACGTGCCGATAGGAGTTTTCTCGTCGTCTTCTTTGATTTTGCCCAGTCCGTTCTTGCCGATAAAACCCGGAGTCGTCATAATCTGTTCCCATTTGCCCGAAGAATTTTTCTCGTGCATTGAAATCCAAGCGGTCGAATCTTGAATACCTGCCACGACAATCATTTGCTCGGCGTTCTTCGCGTCGGGAAGTTTTCTGACCCACTGCGGCGAAGGCGTTGCGGCTTGCGCGGAATGACAAAGCATAATCATCACCGCCAGCAATCCTAAGAAAAGTTTTCGCATGAATTATCCTCCTTTACATGTGGTCGGGAGCCGAGACGCCTAACAAACTCAATGCGTGCTGAATCGTATGCTGCGTGACCTTTAACAGTGCAAGTCGCGCCTTAGCTAAATCCTCTTCGACGCCCAATATCCTGCAGTCACGATAAAACGCGCTGAACGTCGACGCCAAATCATAAACGTAGCGGGCAATGCGTTGGGGTGCGTATTCAATCGCCGCCTTGTCAATCTCGTCGGGGTACTCGAAGATTTTGTTAATCAAGTCGACCTCCGCCGCCGAATTCATAAGCGATAACTTCGGCTCCGCGTCGAGGGATAAGCCCGCCTCCTTTGCTTGCCGGAAGATTGAACAAATCCTAGCGTGCGCGTATTGAATGTAGTAAACGGGATTGTCCGCGCTCTGAGACTTCGCCAAATCCAAATCAAAATCAAGCTGGCTGTCCGTCGAACGCATGAGGAAAAAATATCTCGCCGCGTCGGTGCCGACCTCGTCCATTAGTTCGCGCAACGGAATCGCCGTGCCCATACGCTTAGACATCTTGACTGCCTCGCCGCTCCTGAACAACGACACCATTTGCAGGAAGATAATCTTCAGCTTGTCGGCGTCGTAGCCCAGCATAGTCATTGCCGCCTTGACGCGGGCAACGTAGCCATGATGATCCGCGCCCCAAAGATTTATCAGCTCGCCAAAGCCGCGGTCGAATTTGTTCTTGTGATAGGCAATGTCCGCCGCAAGGTAAGTCGCCTCGCCGTTCGCCCGAACTACTACGCGGTCTTTGTCGTCGCCGCACTTACTCGACGCCAACCATAAAGCCCCGTCCTGTTCGTAAATGCCGCCGCGTTCCTTGAGGACTTCAATCGCCGCGTTAATCTTGTCGGGGTGAAGAGTCCGCTCACTGAACCAAACGTCGAAATGCACGCCGAACCTTTCCAAGTCGTCCTTAAGCTCAAGCATCTTATCAGCGTAGGCAAGCTCGCCGAGAACCTTTAAGCGTTCGTTGTCAGGCAGGGCAAGGTACTTATCTCCATGGCGGGCAATGATTCGCTTAGTCGTGTCGATAATGTCCGCGCCTTGATAGCCGTCTTCGGGGAAGGGAATATCCTGCCCGTGCAACTGCAGATAGCGGGCGTTGACACTCAAGGCTAGCTTGTCCATCTGATTGCCGGCGTCGTTAATGTAATACTCGCTCTCGACGTTGTAGCCCGCCGCCCGCATGATATTGACGATAGCCGAACCCGCCGCCGCGCCGCGTCCGTGCCCGACGTGCAAAAGCCCTGTGGGATTCGCGCTGACGTATTCAATCTGAATCGTTACGTTGTTTTTGCAGGGCAGGTGTCCGAAGTTTTCCCCCGCGTCGTAGATTTCCTTCAGCTCGCGGTAAATCACATCGCCCTTAAAATAAAAGTTCATGAATCCCGCGCCCGCAATCTCTATGCGCTCGAACAGGTCAGAATGGATTCGGGCTTTAATCTCCTCAGCTATCTTGCGTGGACTCGTGCGGAAAATTTTTGCGGTCTGCATGGCGAAGTTGCTTGCGAAGTCCCCGAACTCTTTTTTAGGCGGAACTTCTAACGCGACCTCCGGCAACGTCTCGGAGAACTTCAACGCGCCGTCATTCATTGCCGCTACGACCGCTGATTTAATTGCCGCCGCGATTTTTTCTTTAGCTTGCAAGTCTTTCCCTCCTTTGAAGTTTGAAAATATATTCGGCGAAGTAAGCTTTATTCCTGCGCGGTTATTGACAGTGAAAAATAAATGTGATTTAATCGGCGTCAAGCGGATGTGGCGGAATTGGCAGACGCGCCGGACTTAGGATCCGTTGCCCTAGGGCGTGAGGGTTCGACTCCCTCCATCCGCACCAATTTTTTTTTATGGGGGGATTTCTATGGATTGGATTTTACTGGTGCTCACGGCTTATCTTATCGGCTCGTTGCCGCTCGGATTGATTCTAACTCAAATCATCTGGAAGAAAGATATTCGCCGTTTTGGTTCGCACAACGTCGGCGCGACTAATGCTTGGCGTGTCATCGGCAGGGGAGCTGGGCTGTTGGTCTTCCTTATCGACTTCATCAAAGGTCAGCTCGGCGTCTTAATCGGCGCGTATTATTTTACCTCGCCCGGCGCAATGGCTCTCGGCGGTCTCTTCGCGATACTCGGTGCCATCTTCCCGTTTACTCTCGGCTTTAAGGGCGGCAAAGGCGTTTCGACTTCGCTGGGTGTCCTCGTCGCCCTCATGCCAAAGATTACAATTATCGTCCTGGTCGTGTGGCTCGTCGTGTTCTTGTTTAGTCGTTACGTCTCGCTTGCCTCAATCGTCGCGGCGACATTAACTCCAATCCTCGCGGCACTCTTCAAGGAGCCGATAATCTTTTTCCTCTTCTCACTGATTATGGCGGGCGTCGTCATCTTCCGTCACAAAGACAATATCGAACGCCTCAAAGCTGGCAGGGAAAATCGAATGTAAGGGGCACTCGTCATGGCAAACTTAAAGGCAACGAACACGGCTGGCGGTCGGCGCAAGGGAATGTTCGCGCTTAGGCTCAAAGATAATCTCGAAGTGCGCACGCTTGAAGAACTCCGCGATAATTTCGACTTGGAAAAAGCCGTTGAGTACTTTCACAGCGGCGAATTGCTCCAATGGCTCGAAGACCGCTTCTATGACGACGAGGCGGACGCTATCCGCGAACTCAGCGGCGACGACTCCAATTTAGCGGCGAAACTCTGCGCGGCTCTCAATGTGGAGTGCGATGTTAATCTTGAGTTCGTGCGCCGCCTCCGCGAGAAGAAAGCTTACCTTGTCGAACACACCGACGACCAAACGATTATCGACAACGCCGCCGCCACTGCCCTAGACCAAAGCGACCTCGGCGAACTGATTCAAATGAGCTACACGACGATTTATCTTTGCGGCGAACAGTTCAACGTGCCGATTCGGGTTGCGGGCGTCAAGTACGTCGGGATTCTCGGTGCGCCAAAGATTAAAATCCGTGCGAAGTCTCAAGACGACCTCGACGCGCAAAATATTTCCTTCGAGAATGTTCAGTTGCCGTGGCAAAAAGTCATCAGCGTTGAGCCCGTACAAATCACCGAGGAAAATATCGGACAGATTTTGGACGTACCGCTTAAAGTAACAGTTGAACTCGGACAAACGAAAAAAACGATTAAAGAGATTCTCGACTTGGCAACAGGTTCTGTCATTGAGCTTGATAGATTGGCGGGAGAACCTGTCGAAATACAAGTGAACGGACATTTGCTAGGAAAGGGCGAAGTCGTAGTTATCGATGAAAACTTTGGCGTAAGGGTAACGGAGATTGTCACGCCCGCCGAACGAGCCATGAATCTCAGATAAATTTTTACTGTAAAGAACGTCCCCGATTGAGCGTCGGGGATTTTTTGTGTAAAGAAGTGCACGCCTGAAATTTTTATGGTACAATGGCAGAAATTTTTTGAGTGGCAGGGAGTGAGGACATTGGACGAGGCATTGAACTATCTGGTAGTTATATTGATGACGGCGGGAGTAATCTTCGGCGGGAAGGCGTTTTGGGATTGGAAAAAGAATCGGACGCCGCAACTTGACTTGACGGAGCTGGAAGAGGAACGCGCACAGTATTTGCAGGAGAACTTCGACAAGGCGACCGCCGATTACAATTACCTAGAGGAGGCGCAGGGGAAAATCTCCGACCGCGAGCTTGTCAATCAGCTGCGAAGACTTCAGCGCACGGCTAAGGATTTACTCAATCATCTGGAAAAGAATCCTTCGCGGATTGCTCTGGCGTACAAGTTCATCGATTACTATCAAGACCGCGCAGTAAAAATCGTCAAGCAGTATCAGGAGCTGGAGGAGACGCATTTAACGACGGACAAGGTACAAGACCTAAAGCAGCGCATGAAGCAAACGCTTGCCGCCCTAGACGAGGCGTATCGCGACCAATTCGAGCACATACTAAACGACCAGATAATCTCCGCCGACGCCGAGTTAAAGGTTATGGAGCAACAGCTAAACGCCGAGGGCATTGACACCAAGACGATTGACGTTGGGGCGGTCGATGAGTATGGCAACGTGCGGATTGATACGGATTTGCAAGGTCAGCCCATGACAATGGAGCCGCAGAGGAAATTTTTCCCGCAAGGTATGCAAAAGCGGCGGCGGCGTGGCGAAGTCGATGCTCACGTTGAAAATTTGCCCTTCCCAGAAGAAGACCGCCCGCAAATCGTCCAGACTAAGTTAATCCAGTCGGCGTTGGCAATCTTCCTAGGCTCGTTCGGGGCGCACAAGTTCTATCAGGGCAAGACGATTCAGGGCGTGATATACTTCCTGCTATCGTGGACTTCATTGCCGTTTTGGGTCAGTATCGTCGAGGGGATTCGCTACCTGTTCATGCCCGTCGAAGACTTTTACAGCCAATACATCAAGGACACAAAGAAGGATAAGCGTAATAGACGCAGATAAAAATTTTTAGACAAAAGGAGAGATAATCATGGCAGAGATAAACCTTAACGACCTTATGGCAAAGAAGAAGACTTCCTCGACGGAGGAGCAAGCAGTCACCCCCGTGGAGCCGTCAAAGGAAATCGCGAAGGTCACACAGCAAATCGAAACGCTTTCGCCCGAAGAGATTGCCAAGGTTCAATCAATCAAGGACGGCATAGACTTAACCGACTCAAGCACGCCGCTTAGCTTCGGTGCGCCCGCCCAAAAGGAGATAGCGCAGTTCTCGGACAGTATTTTAGCTAAGGTTCGTTCAAAGGACGCGGGCGAAGTCGGCACACTTCTAAATGACCTAGTCGGCAAGGTTAAGGGCTTCGACGTGACTAAGAAGAACGACAGCTTCTTTAGCAACCTGCCGATAATCGGTTCGCTCATGAATAAGGCTGATGACATGATGCAGGGCTACGAGAAACTTTCCGTGCAAGTCGATAAGATTCAGGCGGGATTGGAGAGTTCCAAAACTAAGATGATGGAAGATGTCGTTATGTTCGACACGCTTTATCAAAAGAACCTCGACTACTTCAAGGACTTGCAACTTTATATCCGCGCCGGCGAAGAGAAACTAGACGAAATGCGCACAGTGACTTTGCCCAAGCTCCGTGAGCAAGCCGCCGCTAGTGGCGACCCTATGGCAGTGCAAGTCGTCAATGACTTTGAACAAGGCGTCGACCGCTTCGAGAAAAAAGTCCACGACCTCAAGCTGAGCAAAACGCTAGCCATTCAGACCGCGCCGCAGATTAGACTGATTCAAAACAACGACAAAGTTTTAATCGACCGCGTGCAATCCGCGATTTATCACACGATACCGCTTTGGAAAAATCAGATGGTAATCGCGCTCGGACTTACACGGCAAAAAGAAGTTATCGAACTTCAGCGGGCAGTCAGCGACGCAACCAATGACCTCATCCGCCGCAATGCCGAAATGCTCAAGCAAAATTCAATCGACACGGCTAAAGCCAACGAACGCGGCATTGTCGACATTGAGACGGTTAAAAAAGCCAACGAAGATTTAATCTCGACGCTTGAAGAGACGTTGCGTATCCAATCTGAAGGACGCCAAAAACGTCAGGCGGCGGAGAAAGAACTCATCGCGATTGAAGGACGCTTGAAAGATGCTCTGCTCAAGAACGCAAATCGTTCCTGACTTAGGGGAATCATTCATGCGGGAATCAGTCGGCATACCGGCAGGAGTGCTCGTTTACTTCATGTCGGTAATCCTATGCTTAATCTTCGTGCAAGTTGGTTTCGCAGACCCCGGCAACTGGCCGACGCTCATCACGACATTAACGGCGGTAGTCTCGTTCAAAGTTACATGCGCGGCGGTAGCAAACTTTTCCAACAGCGACGGCGTCAAAGTCGTCGGGATAATCATTGCAATGTTCTGGTTGCTATCGTTGGGCGTCGATATGTTTAGTGGATTGGAAGACTTGCTGAAATTTCTAAGCGGCGGAACGGAATCAACAGGATTGGAAGACTTCAGGGCTTTGGTAGATGACGTATGGAACTCAAAACTTTGTGCGATAATCTCAGTGTTGCTTGCGATGTGGACGCTGAATAAATGAATAAGGATAGGGAATTCGTCCAGAAGAGAATCACGCGGCTTGTTCTCGTCTTGCTTGGGCTAATGGGCGTCGTCGTCTTCCGTTATGCGTGGTTGCAACTGGTTCAGGGCAGTGAGCTAGCCGAGAGAATGCGTTATCAAGTCGGGCATGATTATTCGGTTCAGTCGCCGCGGGGAGCAATCGTCGACCGCAACGGACGTGAACTTGCCGTAAGCACGATGACTAAATCATTGTTCGTAGACCCGAATCACGTAGAGGATGCCGCGCAACTCGCCAAAGACTTATCGCCGCTTATCGACAAGTCGGAAGAGGACATCTTAGCGGATATAGCGGTTGGCGGCGGGTTCTCGTGGGTTAAGCGGCGGCTTGAGCAATCGGAGTATGAGGCAGTTCGGGCTTTGATTCGGGAGAAGGGCTACGCCGTGTGCTTAGGATTCCGCGACGAGGCTAAGCGATATTATCCCAATGACATGCTCGCGGCGAACGTTCTAGGCTTCGTTGGCACGGACGATAAAGGGCTTGATGGCATTGAACAGGCGTTGGACAAGTACATCAAAGGCGAGGTCACGGAGTCATTCATCTACGCCGATACGCAGGAGCGTCCGATACTCGAATCAATCTTCACGCCGTACGGCTATCAAGGCGACCGCTGCAAGACGATTCAGCTGACGATTGACAGCGCGATTCAATTCATCGTCGAACAGGAGCTTGATAGGGCAATGGCGGAGAACGAGCCTGTAGCGATAACGTGCATTGTCATGGATCCGCGGACAGGCGAAGTCTTAGCAATGGCAAATCGCCCGACTTACAACCCGAACCGTTTCTGGGATTACGACCAAGAGATTTGGAAAAATAAATCCGTCTCCTATATCTACGAGCCGGGCTCAACGTTCAAAGCGGTGGTGGCGGCGGCTCTCCTGCAGGAAGGTATCGTTGCTCCCAATCAAGTCTTCGTCGACCCAGGCTACGTGACTTTTTCCGGCAAGAAGATTCAGAACTGGAACGGCGCGAGCTTCGGGACTGTGACTTTTGCTGACGTGGTTAAGCAGTCGCTCAATACGGGCTTTGCGATTTTCGGCTACGACCTCGGCGCGTATAAGCTGATCGACTATGCGAGGCTTTTTGGGTTCGGTGAGCCGACGGGGATTGAATTGCCCGGCGAGGAGGCTGGCATTTTGTATCAGCCCGAAGAGATGGTTGACTCGGATATTGCGACGATGGCTATTGGTCAAAGTATCGCCGTCACGCCGCTACAGCTCATAACCGCCTTTTGCGCCATTGCTAACGACGGAATCTTGCTTAAGCCGCACATCGTCAAATCGATTAAAAACGCGAACGGCTCGACTTACTCCGAAACGCACGTTGAAGAAGTTCGGCGGACGATTGACAGCGCGACGGATAAAACTTTGGTCGGCTTGCTTGAACAGGTCGTTGCGGCTGGCGGCGGACGTAAGGCGACTGTCCGTGGCTATCGCGTGGCTGGCAAGACCGGTACCGCCCAAAAAGTCAGCGAATACGGCTGGGGCTACGACGAAGGCAAATATATTGCGTCGTTCTGTGGCTTCGCGCCCGTCGAAAGTCCTCAAGTGGCGTTGCTCGTGATAATTGATGAGCCTTACGGCGTTTTTTACGGCGGACAGATTGCCGCGCCCGTCGCAAGCCGAATTTTTTCGCAAATCTTCCGCTACATGAGGATTGAACCGAGCGACGCGCCACTTGGCATTGATTCTGACGAATTGGGAGCCGAAGTCGGCGAGGGTGACGCTTTAATCGAAAATCTTCCGCGTGTAGAGACTCCTAGGGAGCCTGAACCGCAAATTGACACGCCAAAAGATGAAATCGCCCCCGAAGCCGCTCGCGTCCCGAATTTTTACGGAAAAAGTATTCGTGAGGCGGCTAGAATCGCTAACGAGGCTGGAATTTCCTTCGCGGCGGAAGGTTCTGGCTTTGCAGTCAGTCAAAGTATCGGCGCGGGCGAAATTGTCGATAAAGGCACGACGGTTAAGGTTCAATTCAGTCCTTGAGGTGTGATTCATGAAAAAATTTCTGTTAATCGCGTTGATGTTGTTGATTTTGACTTCAACGGGCAAGGCGGCGACTGTTCACGCTATCGGACGCGGAAATACTGAGCGAATGGCTATTCATAACGCGTTGCGGGCGGCTATCGAACAAAAATGCGGCGCGGTCGTCAATTCAAAGACTAAAACTGCTAATCACATGCTCGTTGCTGATGAAATCGCCGTCGATAGCTCCGGATTTGTCTCAAGTTGGGAAATTCTTTCCTCCCGTGTCGAGAACGGTATTTTTATCGTCGAAGTAAGCGCGCAACTCGATGATAAGAAAATTTCCGCCGTAAATAAAAAAGCTCTCGTCGATTTCAACGCGGATAATCCTCGCGTGGCGGTTGTCGCGGTTGATTCAAACGGAAATCACTACGCCGAGATTGAAAACGAAATTATCGCCGCCCTTAAGCGTCAAGGATTCACTCGCACGATTGATTTAGCTCAAATTAGCCGCTCCGTTCAACTCAGAATGGCTTCAACCGACGACGACGAACTTTATCAGACGCTCGCGAACGATTTTCACGCCGATTATCTGGTTATCGCCAATGTCAATGACAATTTCAGCGTTGCGAGCCGATTGATTGCCCTAAACACCGGCGAAATTCTCTTTGCGGGCACCTCGTCGGGTTCAAGAGACTTTTTAAGCCCCAATGACGCTTTGAAACTGGTCGGCAGGCGGGCGGGCAATGAAATTTCTACAGCCGCCCTAAAATACGCCGCGCAGGTCGAAAATCATATTACTTTACTGATAACAAAAAACACGTTCGAGCAACTCGGCGGCACCTTAACCGCTGTGCAGGAACGCATTAAGAATATTTCGGGCGTCAATGACGCTTTCGCCCGCAAATTGACTACTAGCCTTGAACTCGATGTTGATTTTGACGGGACTGCCGCCGATTTTGCCAAAATGCTTGAGGTCTTCGCGATTAAAATCCTAGAAGTTAGTTCTGGTTACGTTAAGATTTAAAATCACGCCTTCGGGCGTTTTTTTATTGCAGTTTGGAGTATTGCTCGTCGTCGACCGGCTCTAACCATTCGTTTGAAGAATTTTCAGCGGGAATTTCAACCGCCAAATGCGAAAACCAACTGTCAGCCGCTGCCCCGTGCCAATGTTTGACTTCCGGCGCAATATTTATCACGTCGCCGGGCTTTAACGCTTGCGGAGCCTTGCCCCACTCTTGATACCAGCCGCGTCCGCCCGTCACCAGCAAAATTTGCCCGCCTTTGTGGTGCACGTGCCAATTATTTCTGCAGCCAGGCGAAAAAGTCACGTTCGCAATCGCCCCGCCAGTCTTCGTCAGCGGATTCAAATACGCCTGCCCGATGAAATACTTGCTGAACTGCTCCGGCAACGGCTTGCCTACCTCAAACACGCTCGGATTTTTAATTTCCACTGCTTAACCTCTCCTTTGCTTTGTTGTGCGCGTATCTTATCACTTTAGCGACCAAAAATAAACCGCCAGCCGCCCATTTTACAAATTCCGCTATTCCGGAAAACGTAAATCACATGTCCAAATCAGCCCCCAAATCTGTACATGTCGAAAAACCCGCATTACGGCGCGATACGAATTCCGCCATGGCGGAAAACGTAATTTGAACCTCAAATCGACTCCCAAAACCAGTTTCAGACCTTCAAAACTCGTTTCACAGCTCTGAAATCAGTTTCAAGCTTTAATTTTGCCGCTCAGCGTGTTAAAATCGCCTCCGAGGTGATTTTCATGTCGAAAAAGCATTTTTACGATTATATCAAGCCCGCAAAGAAGGAAGACGCCCTTGTACACTACTTTGCTAACTATTTTAAGATTCTCAACTTCGATTCAACCAATTATATCGACCTTTACACCCCTGAAATCTTTTTCGAGTTCAAAACTGATGAAAACTTTAAAAATACTCATGCATTAGCTAAAACTGTTGCTCAAGCTCTCTATTACGCTAAAAGATTGTATTCCGGCGAAGACCCAAGACCCCTTAGCCCTTATATTTCCGTCGTTACTAAAGATTTCGGCGCATATTTCGAGACTAATACCTTTTTCGACTTCTACAGCAATCAAAATCGCTATGATTGGGCTTTACCGCCCTCTTCGCCATGCAAAATTCTTGTTTCCGACCTTACAAACTCAAAAATCATCACAAACGCGATTATTTATGACTTCGAGAACGTTTCTGATGAAATTAAATTCGTAACCAATATTGAACGCATTAGGAAAAAAACTAGCACCTTCGCGAAAAAAATCATCACGCCCAATAATTTTGACGCCATTTTTAATTATTGGAAAAGTTTGTTCGGAGACGCCGTTAAAAATTCTCATAAGCCGTCCGAATACTTCATAACCGACATTGAAGGCGATAAATCAGAAATTATCGGCTCAAAAGTCGTTTTTCACATGACCGACGGCAAAAAAATCTACAAACCCATTGACATTGACGCTTATAAAGCTTTTTGGAGCCAATACGAGAAAATTCGCAGTCACGATACGATTATTTCTGTTCGCCAACGTATGGACAGAATGACCGAAGAAAATTTGCGCCGTTTTACCGGTGAATTTTACACGCCGAAACTTTTTGCCGATAAAGCCGTTGAATATCTTCAAAAAACAGTTGGCGACTGGTGGAAAGATGAAAATTTTCGTCTTTGGGACATGGCAGCGGGCACGGGCAATCTTGAATTCTCTTTGCCGGAAAAATCGCTCGCCAAATGCTATATTTCTACGCTGAATAAAGACGAAGCAGCCTATTGCGCGAAAACTTTTTCTGCCGCAACGTGTTTTCAATACGATTTTTTGAATATAGACACCGATAAATTACCCGAAAACCTGCGCGAAGACCTCGCAAACCCTAATATTAAATGGATTATCTTCATTAATCCGCCTTACGTCACCGCAAACAATTATGAACGCGATAAAACTAAAATTTCTAAGGATACCGTCTCTATGACGGCGATTAGAAAGCTTATGACTGCAGAAAAACTTGGAAAAACTAGCAGAGAATTATTTTCGCAGTTTATTTATCGAATCAGCCGCGACTTTGCAGGTAAGATTGCTTATCTCGGAATGTTTTCTAAACTTAAATATATAAACTCGACTAATGACCAAGAATTACGCGATAAAGTCTTCAGATATAAATTTGAGCGCGGCTTTGTATTTGATTCTAAAAACTTTGACGGTTGCAAGGCGAGTTTTCCAGTCGGCTTTTTAATTTGGAACCTTAGCGAGCAGATTCCGATTGAAGCGCAGGAAATTAAGCTTGAGGTTTGGGAGAATTATAAAAACAGTTACTTAGTTAGACCTTCAGTTAAGATTTTTAGACCTGCGCGTATCGAGAATTTATTAAATAAGTGGATTAATCGTCCGCCGAACAAAAAAAAATTTCCGCCAATGTCTAGCGCATTAAATTTTGGTTTTGACAGAAAAATTCTATGCGACAAGATACCTGAAGGCTTTTTAGGTTCTTTAATATGTCCTGGAAATGATTTTATACATCAAAATTACACTGCGATATTATCTGGGCAATATTGTACAGCAGGTGGAATGTCAATTACGCCGGAG
>JAFQZB010000354.1 GCA_017406175.1 Selenomonadaceae bacterium
AAATAAACGAGATTTCATTAACATTACACCATTCGTATTGTATTCTTGCAATATTTATAATTGTGAATAGTATGGGTGAAAACATTTTGTAAAATAAGTCAATAAAATTCAAAATCGCAGGATAATCGGAAAGATAGTTTTCACCTTCTCGATTAAAAATATTGCTTTCAGTTTCTGTTCGGATAGCTTTCTCTAAATGGGCAATATAATTATATTGTCTTTCTATATATACAGTGTCTTGGGCGTATCTAACGAAAATATAAGCTATTAATAGCCATATAAAAGTCTGAATTATATCTACGCTAAAATGAACATCAGAATTAAATTGTTGATTAATACCTGCATTCAGAATAACACATATGATGTCTGGAATGTAAATCATTAGAAATGATAAGGTTTCTAATAGGCATAATGCAATAAAACTTATATTGCGTCTTTTTTGGGATTCTTTTAGCTTTTGATTACTATCTTTATAATGGTCGTAGTAAAGTTCTAGATTATTCATTTTTATCTTCCTTAAATTTTACTTGTTCGTTCATTAGCAGAGGCAATAGCCAATCGCGCAAAGCGACAATTTGTTGAGATTCACACGCCGCAAGTTCTAATTTATATCGATAAGGTTCACAATTTCTTGTAAAAAATTCCATTAAATTTTTAGGAGGAATTAAGACAGAAATTTGCTTTAATCCCTTAACATTCAAACTGTTGAAAAAAGCTCCCACGTCAATATTTTTCCGTATTTGCCTTAAATTATCGACACTGTGCAAGTAATAATAGAGATAGACAGACGAAACCCTTTCGGGTCGAATAGCTGTAATATTTCTTCCGATACCAGCTTTAATTCCTTTTGGTACTCGTGCAAATGCTCCAACACGACCGGCGTTTGTTATGATTAAATCGCCTTCGCATACTTCTATTTTGGCTGTCCAAGTGTTGTAATCAGATTCACTCACATAATACTTGTAACCCAAATCAATGATACCAAGTGAAATCAAATTCTCTAATTGCAGTAAAAAACATCTTTCTTGCTCGTACATTCTGATTGGTTTTTGAGAGTGCAAACAGTCAACAATTTTACAAATATCTTTTAATGTCTTTATCTGCCACCCCTCAGGAATGTCGCGCCCAAGTTCGGAGCTGTAAATCATTTTGCCTCCGCTCGACTTGTAAGGTCTGCCGTGCTCATCGGGGAAGTCGAATTGCACGAACCAATAATCGTAAAGAGTTTTCGCCATAGCTTCGAGAGTGGCGTTAATTTTTTTGTTCAGCGCAATTTTGTCGTCGAGAGCATATAGAAAATTGCCAATTTTGCGTTGCGTATCGAGTGACGGAACGTAAAATTTTAAATTGCTCAAATCCGAAGGCTTTATTGACGGATAAGCCGTTGTGCTTTGCTCAGCTATTGATTGAAGATTGTTCACGATTTCATCGCGGCTTAGCTGATAGTACAAAAAATTTGCGTCAATTTTTTTAGGGTCGACATCAATCACGGCAAAACCTGTCGATACCAAAAAATTTTCTGGTTGAGATTTTATAATGACGTAGTGTCTTTGATTCGGACGAACGGTCGAATAAATTATGCTGTTGAACTTCACTTTGCGACGTGCGCGACTTGGTAATTTTTCTTGTGTAATGTCTATGTGTTGAATATTTTCGATGTGATTTGCCGTGATGTTACTTGTGTCCAAATAATTTACGAAGTCGCAACTATTGCTGTCAGAGTAAGTCTCCGCGTTTATCTTGCATACGTCGCCGAGTTTAATTTTCTTCACAGTTCAAATTCTCCAGTTGGTGTAAGATGTCGCGTTCGAGTTGATGTCCTTCGTCGAAAAATTTTTGTAGGTCTGAGCGGAAGCCGTTCATTTTCTGTCGGAACTCTTCGGGCGACAGGTCGACGTATTCAATCTTGACTTTGAAATATTGACCCGCGCTGAAGGAAAAATTTTTCTGCGCGATGTCGTCGAGGCTGACAAGAACGCTAAAATCGTCGACTTCCTGTCGCGCATTGAATGTGTCGATAATGCGGTTGATTTCGTCATTGGAAAGATAAGTACGCTGATTTTTCGTGCCTTCGATTTTCTGTTTGGTGCCGAGATTGGAGGCGTCTACGAGCAAAGCTTTATCGGAGCCGTTCGCGTCAAGGAAGACGACCGAAACATTTGTGCCGGTGTTGGCGAAGATATTCGACGGCATGGAGACGACGCCGCGCAAAATTTTTTTGTTAATGATGTGCTGACGAATTTTTAAGGCGATGCCTGTTGAAGCCGTCAGGAAGCCCGTAGGGACGACGACAGCGGCTTTAGCGTGCTCGTTCATGGATTTTATAATGTGTTGCAAGAAGAGCTGATAAATCGCCATACTGTCCTTTTTCTTATTGGGAGTATTGGGCACGCCGGCAAAGAATCGCGCCCGATAATTATCGCCGGCAAGAGTGTTACGAGTCTCGCTGAAATCCATATTGAAAGGCGGATTACTGACGACATAATCGAAAGTTGCAATGTTATTCTGTTGCAAATTCAAATGACGAGGATTTAAGAGCGTATCATTTTGGACAACGTTTGGTAGCGAGTGAACCAGATTATTCAAGATGAGGTTGAGCCGCAAAATTTCGTTGGACTTTTGAGAAATGTCTTGGGTGTAAAGCGTACAGTTGTCTTCGCCGATTTCGTGAGCAAGAGCAAGAATCAGTGTGCCCGAATCGGCAGCAGGGTCGTAGATACGGACGTTGCTAACATCTCCTGCGACTAAAATTTTGGCGATGATTCTGGCAATGGCTTTTGGCGTGTAATATTCGGCGTACTTGCCAAAATCTTTGTTGTAGTCCTTTATGAGGTATTCAAAAATCTCGGCGAAAAAATCATATTTCTGGCTGAACAATTCCTCGAAGTTCACGTCGGCAAGCTTGGTGATAATAGCCGCGCAGAAGTCGTCACGTCTCTCCGGCTGAACGACATAATTTGAAAGCGGTTCAAAAAGTTTAACGGAAGTGCCTTCGCCCGCTTTGACGCTGAAAATATCTTTATTCGCGTCGGAAATGTCGTTAAGCGTGTCGTCGAAGAGCTTATGAAAATCTTTTGTCGCATATCTATTGAAAAGATACGAGATAAATTGCGTCGGCTTTAATTTGGCAGTATGCGCTGACAGATACAACATCTTAGAATCGAGTTCTTCGTCTGACATATCGGCGAGAATTTTTTCAAGCTCGCGGGTAGTCTTTGACTTAAATGCGGGCACAGTTTTTTTTAGCTCATAAAAAAATTTATCGTTGAGGAATTTGTAGAGAAAAGTTTCAGTGATGATTTTGTACTCGTTGCCGGTGTTGCCGAGACCGTAGTTTGTGCAAATGGCTTTGAGATTATCAATCATCTCATGAGTCTGTTTAAGAATTTCGTTCACGATACGGCGTTCCTTTCGTCAATGTATTCCTGCGCGACAATCTTAGCGATATTTCTGATATTAGACGCAGGAAAATTTTCCAGTGTCAATACTAAATCTCGTCTGATGTTACCTTCAAAATAGGCGGTGTTGTTTATTATAGCGTAATTTCTGAATAGTTCACCGTCAATCGTTTGCTTTAACTCGATTAAAAGTTCATGCAGGGCGGTTGGCGAAGAAAATTGACTTGAAAGGCGTTTGTGAATCCGCATAAATTTTTTGTCGCCGACATATTTTGCCGTCAAACGGTCGTTTTCCGCGTTCAAGTCATGAATTTTCTTTCGCAGAGCGTCAAAGTCATGTTGTTGAGCTTGCATTTGTAAAGCGGTCATCTCTTCGATGTTGTGTTGTTCTAAAATACGCCGCAACTCTTCAAGAAGCGCAATATATTCGGGGTCTTTCTTGTCGGCGTTCATTTCAAACTCTCTGCAAGTCTCACGACGAATATTTATGAAATCGTCTTTAATTCCCATCTCATGTTCGGAAATTTTCGTAAAGCTGAATTCCAAATCGTCAACGGCAAGGCTGATAAGTGCCGACATATCGTCAGTATTATTCCATATTGCCTTTTGATTCAGCATTTGAACACGTTGATTGACGACTTTGGACAAGTCAGAAATTTTCTTAATGTCGAACTGAGCTTTTAACTCGCCATAATCGTATTGCTCGGCAAGATTGTAACATTCCTTGTACAACTCGATTGCCCGACGAAGTTCCAGAATAACTTTCTTATCTTCGACAGCTTGAATTTGGATTCGGAATTCTTCAGCATTGTCCGTATTGAACTGGAAGAGCTTGTCTTTGACAAAATTTAAGTCGGCGGAAATTTCTTCTTGTGTCTTAAAAATTTTTTGATAGGTATCAAAGTCGTCGCCTAACTCCTCCTGTAACTCCTGCAGATAAGCTTGATTAGTCTTATCGAATTCTTCTCGAATGTCTGCAAAGTCGACGACGTAGCCATAGCGCATTCTTCCATACGGGCGATTGACACGAGTCAGAGCTTGCAATAAATTATGCTCCTTGATTTTGCGTCCGAGATAAAGTTTCTTCAGGCGCGGAGCGTCAAAGCCGGTGAGAAGCATTTTGAAAACGACCAGAATGTCAACTTTGCCTTGCTTAAAGTTTGTGCGCTTGTCATCCAGTTCTTTGTCGCTGTATCCGACAGTGGACAAAACCAGTTCAGCAGAAAACTTCTCATGATCTGCGAGCTTTTTGTGAACGGCTTGAGCTTGCTCTGCCGAATTACAAACGACCATCGCCCCTATTGTTGAATCTCTCAAAAGTTGGCGACTCTGCTCAAAATCATTTTCAATATAGTCGACAAGCGGTTCGATATAATTCTCGTGAGAAAAGATTTGGTTCTTGTCGAGAGTTCCTTTTGCAACTTGCTTTTCCAAATGAGACAACGCCTTTTGGAGTTTTAGTCGGTACTCTGTCTTGATGTCCTCGCGAATAAGCCGAAGGGTGTAGCCGTCAATGATTGATTGTTTGTAATAGTAAGTATGAATGTATTTGCCGAAGATGTCACGAGTTTTGTATTCGCCGATTAAGGGCGTGCCAGTCAAGGCAATCATCACGGCGTTTCTGTCCGACTTCATGAGCCGAGCAAGAAAAGAGCCGTCCCATTTATAATCGCGGTGTGCCTCGTCAATAAAATAAATCCGCTGAACGTTGATGTTGAACTTCGGCTCCATAGCAACTGATTCGTCAGAGAATTTTTGAATGTTGACAACAGTTATTGTGGGCTTGCCTGTACTACTCGTATTTCCGACACGTTGAATAGTTTCCACAAAATCTTCTTTTGAGCTTACCTCGTTGACTTCAAGACCGCGCTTGCGAAACTCTCCTGCCGCTTGTTGGAGTAATTCAAGCCTGTCCACGATGAAATAAAATCGAGCCGAATACTTTCGTTGCTGATAGTAGTCCGTCAAAAATTTTACGCAGTGATAGGTAAGAGCAGTTTTGCCGCTCCCTTGTGTGTGCCAGATGACGCCACGCTTTGACCCGCTGTCGAGCATATTTTTTATTCCAAACAAGGCAAACATTTGTTGATAGCGCATGACGTGTTTTTGAATTGTTTTAATTCCGCCCTTTTGTAGATTTTCGACGTAAGCAAAGCCGTAGCGCAGAATAAACATAAACCTTTCCCGCGAAAGCAACGAAGTTAAAATTTTATTCGTGGGCGACAGTGGATTTTTATTTGTCTCATATTCGGGAGTTACGCGAATCGAGAGGTAATTTGTATCACGCAAAATTTCTTTCTCGACAGTTTCATCGAGAGGCTCAAGCTGATTGTAAATTTTGGCGTCTTCTTCACGAAAACGATTGAAAAATAATTG
>JAFQZB010000355.1 GCA_017406175.1 Selenomonadaceae bacterium
GCAAATCTCCAAAGTGCCAACGCTCTTCAAACTCTTGATTCAGGGTAATCAGGAACAAAGCAAAGGCGAGCTCGTGCAAACTTTCGTCGAACTAAGCCAGCTTGCACGCCGCGAAGGTATCCTTGCACTTGAAAGCCGCGTTGAGGAGATTCAAGACCCGTTCTTCCGCAACGGACTGAGCATGGTAATCGACGGCATGGATCCTGAATTCGTCGGCGACGTGTTGGACGCGGAACTTACAATCATGGAACAACGTCATGCCGAAATGCGTTCGATATTCTCGCAAGCCGGAACCTATGCACCGACGCTGGGCGTTTTGGGCGCGGTCGTCGGTCTTATCGCGGCACTGGGCAACCTAAACGACATTGAAAAGCTCGGTCACTCAATCGCGGCGGCGTTCGTTGCGACAATCTTAGGTATCTTCACCGGCTACGTTCTTTGGCTCCCCTTTGCTAACAAGCTCAAAATTAAGTCCGAAAACGAAGTTAGCCACAAGCGCATGATCATGGAAGGCATTCTCTCATTGCAAGCGGGCGACTCCCCGACGCAGATTGAGTCAAAACTGATGATTTACATTCCGCAGGGCGAACGCGAAGGCATAAGCAGGGGGTGATTTGGTTGGCACGCAAGAAGCACGCGAAAAAGCACGAAGAAGAAGCTAGCGAGGCTTGGCTCCTTCCCTATTCCGACTTGATGACGTTGCTTTTGGCTTTGTTTATCTGCCTGTTCGCAATCTCGCAGACCGACCAAACTAAGCTCGTACAGATGGCGCAAGCGTTCACGGCGGCTTTTAACATGGGCGGTCCGTCGTTCTTCGACAAGGCGGGACCTTCAAATTCTATGCAACGCGAAATTATTTCTTCGGAGGATCAGGGCAACTCCGCTTATCTGCAGGAGAATCAACAGCTACAAGAACTGCAACGGCAACTTGAAGAGTACATCCGCGAAAACAATCTGCAAGACGAGCTGTCGACGCAACTTGAGGAAGAAGGCTTGATGATTCGGATTAAGGAACGGGCTTTGTTCCCGTCGGGTTCAGCTGACCTCGTCCCCGAATCACAGAGAATCGGTCCGATTGTCGCCAATCTCTTAGCGCAGGTTCCCGAACGCGTCTTAATCTCCGGTCACACAGACACTGACCCGATTAATACGGCGCAATTCCCGTCGAACTGGGAGCTTAGCTCGGTGCGGGCGATGACGTTCATGAAATATTTGCTCTCGGTCAATCAGAACCTCAACCCCGCCCGCTTCTCTGCCATTGGCTACGGCGAATATCGCCCGATTGCCATGAACGATACCGCCGACAATAAGCAGAAGAATCGCCGCGTTGAAATCCTGATTGCCCGCAGTCTGACGTTCAATCCCAACGAAGGCTTCCGCGCACAGACCGACGCCGACTTAGTTGCAAAATGATTAGCGGGCTCGGCACGGACATTATCGAGATTGAACGCATTAGACGAGCCGTCGCGAAGAAAAACTTTAGGGATAGCGTCTTCACGCAAACGGAGCAGACTTATTGCAACGCACGCGGGAAGAACTTTGCCGCCTCCTATGCCGCACGCTTTGCCGCTAAGGAGGCTTTTTTCAAGGCATTGGGCACGGGGATTATCCTGCCGCTCACGGACGTTGAGATTATTAACGACGAACGCGGCGCACCGAAAATTCATCTTAGAGGAAAGGTCGCGGCATTGGCTGGAATAAAAAATATTTCGCTTAGCCTAAGTCACTCGAAAGACTTCGCGACGGCAGTTTGCATTATCGAATAGCAGAAACTCTCAAGCACACGCCTGAGAGATTTTTTTGTAAAAGTCGACTTGCTCTGTTATAATGGCGAAAAAATTTTTGGAGGAACAGTTATGAAGATAGCATTGGCAAAACAAATGCACGAGATAGACAAGAGCGCGATAGAGGATTACGGCTTGCCGGAACTGTCGCTCATGGAAAGTGCTGGGCATCGTGTCTACAGCGTTGTCAGAAAGGCTTTGGGTGATAACGTCGATAAGAAGAGCGTTTGCATCTTGGCGGGCAGCGGCAACAACGGCGGCGACGCATTGACGGCGGCAAGGTATCTGTCGAACATGGGCGCACGTGTGAAGATTTTCATGCTCGGCGATAAAGACCGCCGCACGGCGTCGCTTAACGTCCAAATGAAAATCCTGCGCGGTATGGGCGTCGAACTTCAGCAACTCGAAAGCGACAGGGCTTGGGAACGCGTGCAAGTCACGCTGAGATTTTCTGATGCGGTCGTCGACGGGATTTTAGGTACGGGCTTTAATGGACAGCTTAGACCCTCTGCCCTGCGCTTGATTCGTCTGGTCAATGCCGCAAAGAAAGTTACCATAGCGATTGATATACCATCGGGCGTGGCGGCTGATACTGGCGAAGTTGGCGAAACGGCAATACAAGCCGATTGTACAGTTGCGCTTGCACTGCCGAAGATTGGACATTATATTTGCCCTGGCGCGTCTTACGTCGGAAAACTTTACGTCGCAAATATCGGACTGCCCGCTGATTTGTTAAAGGATGAAATTCATCAAACGCTCGTAGATAATGAACTTGCCTTGACGTTCCTGCCCGAACGCCCGAAGGACTCGCATAAAGGCACGTGCGGTAAAATTTTAGTCGTGGCTGGCTCGCGTGGCATGACGGGCGCGGCGTCGCTGGCGGCAATGAGTGCCATGAAGGTCGGCGCGGGACTTGTAACCTTAGCCGTGCCCGAAAGCCTCAATCCGATTTACGAGATGAAACTAACAGAAGTCATGACGGCTCCGCTAGACGAGGTTAAGCAGGGGATAATCGGCGGCGATAAGGCTTCGGAAAAAATTTTGGACTTAGCAGAGAAGGCAGACGCAATCTTAATGGGACCGGGACTCGGTCGCGAACGTGAGACGCAAGCACTGGTAAAAAAAATCGTCGCGGAGGTCGATAAGCCACTAATCCTAGACGCCGACGCAATTTATCCGTTCAACGGCAACGCAGACGAGCTTAAAGCTTGCAAACAAATCCCAATCCTCACGCCGCATTTAGGAGAACTCTCCGCCCTTTTAAATATTCCCGTCGAGAAACTCCGCCCCGCGCTTATTCCAGAGGTCAGACGAGCCGCGCAGGAATTCAGAGCAATCATCGTGGCAAAATGTGAAGTGACAGTTGTGGGCTATCCGAACGGAGAAATTTTTATCTCGGCTATGGGCAACAGTGCAATGGCATCGGGCGGTTGCGGCGACGTGTTAGCGGGCGCGATAGCTGGTCTCATGAAGCAAACGCCGTTCGCGCCGCTAACTGGTGTTTGGCTCCAAGGCATGGCTGGCGGCTTTGCGGAAAGTCTAAAATCTGAAGGATTAATCGCCTCGGACGTAATGGAATACTTGCCCGCCGCAATAAAAAGACTTCGCGAACTCGGCTATAAGAACTCTTAAGAAAATGAACGCCTCTCGACATGGGAGGCATTTTTTATTGAATTCGGAATGACTTCGCGGCAAACACGACTGATTCAAACCTGAAACGCGACTGAATGCCCATTGCCCAAAGGTAGTGGCTCTGCTACAATACAGTCGACGCAAGGAAGCGTGGCAAGTTCAAGGGAAGCAGTATCAAGGAGGTTATCAACATGAAGACCGCATACAAGACTAAAAACATAGATAGAAAAGCAGCGTGCGCCGAAGTTAAGACCGAAGCGACGCGTGCAAAAGAAGTTTCATTCATCATGGTGGCAAAGGGCGTGCTTGCCTTCAGAGAGAGCGCACACCTAATCAAGGTCGCCGAAGAGACAGGCTGCGAAATTACAATCGCATCGGGCAAGAAGCTCGGCACAAATAGAAGCCTTCTCTCTTTGGTCAACCTTGGCATCGTGACTGGCAAAAGTTTGGTGCTCAACATCAAAGGCGAGCGCAATGACGAGGCCTTCCGCGAGATTTCTAAAATTATCGGCGGCGAGACCGACTCGAACAGCTAATTTGAAATCATCTTAACCCACCCACTCATAAATACCCACTCAAAAAGCCCCCGGCTAAATGTCGAGGGCTTCTTCTTTTACGGCAGGTTAAATCGCTCGTTCAAAGTCGCGTCGGGCAAAATCTCTACTTCAAGGCGGCGCGAAATCATTCCGTGAGCGTGGAGCGTCCGCGAAATATTTTTGCCCATGTACAGCGGGAAAGGATAATTGTCAACGTCGTCGCCCTTCGGAACGGTTATCGTGACTTCCTCAAGCCCTGCGCGGTCGGCGGCAATTATCTGGTCGATTAAATGTTGGCTGACTTGGACGCAAACGCTTTCGGGCACGTGATTGAACGTCGACGGGCAAAGGGTTCGTTTGCCGCTGAAAATCCACGTGAACAACGCAAAGCACAGTATCGGCAGGATAAGCGCGGCTCGCGGAAATTTCTTTATCCAAAAACCCAAAGCCGTAAAGAAGATAACGAACAGGAAGAAGAAGAATCCAAACTGCACGTCGGGTCGCAGGGCGTAGGTTGCCTCGGCACGCGCCGCCACTAAGATGATATACACCGTCCACAGCGGCAAGCACAGCAGAAATTTTTTCGCCACGCGCCAAAGGTCTTTTCTTTCCCGCCACATGAAAGGCAACGTAATCAAGGAGAAAATCATCAGCGCGAAGCCGCGGTTATCAAGCAGGAGCGATTGAATCAGCGTAGCCGCCGTGTAAAAAACCAGTTCGATATAACTTTCCTCGTGCGCCATAGCCCTTGCGCGTCCGCCGTTCGCCTCGAAGAGCAAACTTATCAGCCAAAAGATTAGGAAGACGCAAAGCGTCCGGTTCGCGGCGAAGAACTTTTTTAGGTTGAACTCCTTGGGCTTCACGCGGGACATCAGCTCGACGAAAATGTAAATCGCCAGCACGCACGACGACAGCACGTTAGAGAAGATTGCCAGATACAGCACAAAGAATAAAGTTACGGTGGCGGGCGTCGGGCGGTCGAAAAATTTTCTGGTCACGTCGACGCGAGCCACGAACAAGACTAAAGCCGCGTTCAGCAGATTGGGCAGGACGTAGTTAAAGTAGCAATCGGCGTCGGTGGTGTGGAAGAGGTAAAGATTGTCTTGCGCGTTGTGCTGAAGGAAAATGGCGAAGTGCAATAGCAGGAACATCGCGCCGAAGATACTTGCCGCCAGCTTATCGAAGTTGAAAATTGCCTTGATAAACCTGATGAACATAGAGACATAAGCCGCGATAAACAAGCTGACAATCAAGGCGGCGGTGAGCGTGAACGCCGTTAGGTAGTCGCCGATAATCGGGCGGACGACATAAGCCGCGAAGTATCCGCAAATCGGGAAGAACGTTTCGGGCAAAATCTTAATCGGGTTCCAGCCGTGCCACTTCGGCAAGCCAACGCGGGCATCGCTGATAACGTTCCAATCGTCGCCGTCAAACAAAACAATCGGGTGCACTTGCGAAAAAAAGACGAACATCGCCAAGAAAGCTAGCGTGCCCGTCACGACTTCAGCAGAAAGATTTTTCATGACGACGCCTCACTTAACGAACTGCACGCGGACATTGCCCTTGCCCAAAACTTTTTCAAGGTCGGCGGGCGCGTCAATCTTGCCAAGGCGCGTGTAGCTGTAGCTTGTGGTGAAATCCTCGTAAAACAGTACGACGCAATTTGAGCCGAATAACATCAAGTCGCCCGCATGAATCTGCTTGACGCGGACGGAATCGCTCGGCAGGTTCCCGTCGAGATAAAAATATTTTTCGTTGCCGTTAAGCTCTTGCATGTCGACTTCAAGCGGCAAGCGTTCGATAAAGGCGCGGGCAGTCGGATTGTCTTCTAGCGTCGCGGGGAAAGTTTTGCCGCCTATTTGAACTGCGATTTGATTTTGCACTTGCGATGCCTCCTTAACTTCGGCAGACGTTGTTGGATTTTCTTCGCCGCAACCCATAAGCATAAGAGCCGCCGCAAAGATTGCTATAAAAATTTTTTTCATGACGACACCTCATTTAATCGCGGGCTTATCGGTCTCGGCAATGTATTTGCGAGCCGCCTCGACGACGGACTTTTTAAGCTCCAAAATGGGCACGTTCTTAACTTGCGCCCCCGCTACGTTCTGATGACCGCCGCCGCCGAATTTCTCCATAATGACTTGAACGTTTAAATCGCCCGTCGACCGTGCGCTTATCCCTACGGTGTCGTCCTTCATCTGGAAAAGGATAATCGTCATGCGCACATCTTCGACGCGTAAAAGTCCGTCCGCCGCCTGCCCCGCGATTGCTTGCACGTTCGGGATAAGATGGTCAATGTAAGAGACGACCAGCCCGCCTTCGTAATACTCGGATTGCGCTTTTGTCTTGGCAAGGGAAACCGTCGTCTCATAGTCGGACTTGAAAAGGTAGTTCACGACGACGGGGTCGGCTCCGCTACGCCTAAGGTAAGCCGCCGCCTCAAAAGTCCTTGCGCCCGCTTGAATTGAAAAATTTTTCGTATCGACGACGATACCCGAATAAATCGCCGTAGCCGCCAGCTTACCAATTCTAATCTTCTCGTCGAAGTACATCAAAAGCTCGGTGACCATTTCGCACGTAGAAGAGGAGCCTGGCTCCAGATAAGTTATCGCGGGGTTCTTGATGGTGTTCTCGCTTCGGCGGTGGTGGTCAATGACGATAACTTTTTCTATCCGGCTTAGGAGTTGCGGCGCGGCGACTAGGTGCGGGATAAACGTATCGACGACTATTAAGAGCGGCTCAAGTGACGTGGAGATTGTAACGTCGTTTGCGCTGACGAATAAATCTTTGTAAGCCTCGTCCTTCTTTAGCAGTTCGATAACCTTTTCGACGCTGTCGAGCCAGTTGCTTAGGACGATATGCACGGGCTTATTCAAAGTCCTAGCCATGAGCATGACGCCGACTGCCGCCCCGAACGCGTCGTAGTCTTCGCGGGTGTGCCCCATGATAAAAATCTCGTCCGCCGCCTCTATCGTGTCGCGTATCGAATGGCTCATGACGCGAGCACGAACGCGGGTATTGCGTTCGACCGCCTTAGCACGTCCGCCGAAGAATTGCATTTTGTCGCCTATGTTTACTGCTACCTGGTCTCCGCCGCGTGCAAGTGCCAAATTCAAGCCCGCCTGCGCCTTTACGTCGAGTTCGCTCATTGATTGTTCGTCGGAAGGCTTCTCGGCGACGGCGGCTCCCATTGATAACGTAACTTGCAGTTGGTGTTTGTTGACGAGTTGCCGAACCTTATCCAGCACGGCAAACTTTTGCTCAATCGCCATGTTCAAGGCTCGGTGCTCCAATATTACAAGGAACAAATCGCTAGACACGCGCCGCATAAAGCCCGATAGTGACTGAACCCATTCTTCCAAAATTTCGCTGGCGGACAACATTAGCGAAGTCTTTTCCGCCTCGTTCAAGCCCTGTGTGACTTCGTCGTAGTTATCAATCTGCACATAGATAAGAGCCGTGCGACTGCGGGCATATTCGGTCTTCAAGTCTTCGTAAGGCGTGGTCTCTCGTGCAAACAGAACGACCATCCGCGAATAGTCAGCGTTGGCTTGCAGATGCCGATACTTAACCAAGAAATGCCGATAAAATTCTTTGGTCTCGCCGTCCGAAGTCTTGTGCCGCAGGGATTTAACGTGATATTCGCCCTCTTTGGCGGCGTCGGGCGCGGGCGAAGATATTTCCTCCGGCAATAGCCCTTCCCAAAATTCGTCAATGTCCATGCCTTGTTGAGGAATGACTTCAGCAAAACCCTGCATGACGGAGTTGCACCATTGAAGCCGCCGTTCCTCGTCCACAACGATGATTCCTTCGGGGAGCTTAGTCATTGCGTAATACATCATGTCGTTAAAGTTCCCGATGACGTTCTCGGCGTACTCTTTGAAACGTTTCTCCCTATCCTTGCGTCGAACGTGTGCGAACCAACACAACAGCCCCCACGCTAGGCAAGCCATGACGCCTAAGATTTTATTGTATTGGAAGATGACCGCGACCATAACCAGCATAACCGCCAGATTGATTACGGAGTCGGGCCACGCGGATAAAATTCTCGGCACTCAATCGCCCCCCTTGAAAAATCTTTTGCGATAGTCAAAAAGCATGTCGACCAGACCCGTAACCGCCACCAGCTGAAGCAAGAACATATTCAACACCAACAGCACGTAGAAAATTCGCCGCATGAGTTTTGAGAGTTTGTAGCGGTCGAAGATGAACGATAGCAACGACAGCCCTTGAATCAGCCCGACGAGCATTGAGATTACCGTCAAGTTCAATGAGACCTCTTGAATCTGCGTCCA
>JAFQZB010000356.1 GCA_017406175.1 Selenomonadaceae bacterium
AGGTATCGGTCCCATATTGGCAAGGAAGATTTTAACGTTGTCGCCAGTCGCGGCTTTGAACTTCTCTGTAGCCTCGCGCAATGCCTCGAAACGTTCGCTCCAGCGGTGCGGCTTGATAGCTTTAATCTCGGCGACTTCAGCAGTACCCAAAGCCTTGCGAATCTCGGCAATGGTCGCGCCCTTAGCCGCCGCGTCAATCACGCTGTCTACGTCGTCAGCTTTGATATTGGCAATGGCGTCCTTAGCGTCGACGGTGGAAAGGTAAACATCAATCGTGACTTTGCGAACCTTCATGTTCTCGGCTTGACTTTCGGGGCGGGCGTCAATGCGTTCCTCGGTCATGTTCGGGTACATGTTATTGCCGACGATACGATCCTTGCGAGTCTCCGCCGCCTTGAAGCGTGCCGCCAGAACGTTAGCAATCTCATCTTGCGGATAACCGCCCTTGAGAGCCTCGACGATACCGCCCTTGCCCTCGACGGCTTGGAACTCCGCCCAAATCTTTTCCTTAATCTGCTTAGTCAAAGTCTCGACAGCCCACGAGCCGCCCGCCGGGTCAATCGGTTGCAGAAGTCCGAATTCCTCTTGAAGGATAATCTGCATATTGCGAGCGATACGGCGGCTGAACTCATCGCCCTTGCGAACGGGTTCATCGAAGGTCGAGTTCTCGAAGCTGTCGACGCCACCAACTACGCCGCTGAAAAGTTCGGTCGTGTCGCGGAGCATATTGACGTAAGGGTCGTAAACGGTCTTGAAGAACTTCGCGGGGCGTCCGTGAATGTGAATCTTTTGAGCCTCTTCACTGCCGCCGAACGCCTTAACAATCTGCGCCCAAATCGGACGAACTGCACGGAGCTTGGCAATCTGCATGAAGAAGTTCGCGCCCATCGAGAAGCCGAACATAATTTGCGACGCCGCCTCGTCAATCGTTAAGCCACGGTCAAGCAAAGCCCTAAGATAAGCGACGCCCGTCGAGATTGTGTAAGCGACTTCTTGAACGTCATTTGCGCCGCCGTTGCTGAAGACATTGCTTTTAACAAAAATAGTCTTGACGTTCGGCGCGTTCTTGACAGTCCACTTAGCAACGTTCGCCGCCTCGTCGAAGAGTTTATCCAGCGATTGTGTTAAAGTTCCGTTCGCGGCGTATTCGGCAATGGGATTGGCTCCGATGATGCCTTTAAGCTTGGAAACGTCGCCGCCCTGCTTCTTGATAGCCGCAATGATTAACGCGAACAGCGGCAGGGAACTTTCGCCGGCGTAAACGTAAAGCGGGTAGGTGTCGAGCTTGAGACCTTTAAGTAAAGATTCCACGTCGCCGAGGGTCGTCAAGCTCACGCCGCCTTTGCCGATATGTTTGCACTCGCGGGCGTCCTTAGCCTTGCGGGTCGCGCAGTCGACTTTGACATTGTAAATCGTCGAGCCTTTAGCTATCTCGTGCTGAAGTAGTTCATTGTTCTCGGCGGGGAAGGTCTCGTCGCAAGCCTGCGCGATACCCCACGGCGCATTGACGTAACCATTAGCCGTCGTGCCCCGCAGATAGTCGCCCATGCCCGGATACGACTTCGCCGGCTGAATCGGTTCGGTGTCGGCGTGGAAGTACATCGGGCTAAAAGTTATGCCCTCGTAAGTCTTGGTGAAAAGTTTCTTCTCGAACGGTGCGCCCTTCAAAAGCGCGATACATGCCGCCTTCCACTCGTCGTAAGTTGGGATTGCGAATTCGTCAAGCGGCACTTCGGGGAAATTTTCTTGCGCCTCTGCCTTCTTGATTAAGGCTTGGAGGTCAAGTTCTGCATTGCTCATAAATTTTTTTCCTCCTGTAAAAGTTTTGTTGACTGCGAAAAGTTTTTCTCACTCCTCCTGAAAAGTTGATATGATTATTGTTATGTATTGAGGATATTAATACAACTAATGCCCGCTGTCAACGCGCCGATTTAAAAAATTCAGCTGTCCTCGTATGGTCGCACACGCAAAGTTAAGCCGCGTTCGTCGCAAATCTTCTGGCAGGCGGAAATCTCTTCGGGCGGCGTCACGTGGTCAACGACGGTCAAGACGACAT
This sequence comes from Selenomonadaceae bacterium, assembly GCA_017406175.1. Lineage (GTDB taxonomy): Bacteria > Bacillota > Negativicutes > Selenomonadales > Selenomonadaceae > Quinella. The sequence continues at coordinate 2,057 of JAFQZB010000356.1, forward strand.
GCGGCACGAATCGTTTCATATGCTCGGCGAACGTCAACATTGCCTCGAAAGATTTTATCCCGTAAGCCGCACGAGTCAGCTTGAAATATCTTTCAGCGGTCGCGGCGTTCAGGCTGATTGATACCGTGTCCAAAATGCCTTCAAAGCCCGCCGCAATCTCCCGCCCGTGATAAAGTTCACCTAAGCCGTTTGTGTTTAGCCGCGTCGACATCTGCGGACGAATCTTTTTGACGTAAGTAAGAAGCTCGACGAGTTCGGCAAGTCTAATCGTCGGCTCGCCGAAGCCGCAGAAGACAACTTCCTTTATGACTTGCCAGGGTGCGCCGTCGAGTTCGGCTTTGACTTCGGCAACGGTCGGTTCGCGCTCAAGCCATAAGCTAGACTCCTTCGCCATAGATTTTTTTTGTCGCAAGCAGAAGACGCAATCGCAGTTGCAACGGTTGGTTAAGTTCACGTAAAGCCCCCGCGGCGTCGTCGAATCAACCTTCAAGCTCTCGGCAAGCGGCAGATACTTCCCGCCCTTGTGCGTCGCGTAAACAATCATTTGAATCACTCCTTGACTTATCGTTAAGCTTGTGATAGTTTTTTCCCGTAAGTAAGGCAAGCAACATGGGTGTAGGCAGTCGGTGCTGATCCCGTCGACTCCTTCCCCGTTAATCGTTAGACTAAAGTTTTGGAGCCGTGGTTACGGCTTGTTTTTTATCCTTGAAGTACGTAAGTGCCGCGAAGATGAGGGTTCCGACTTGGCAAATAAGCTCAAGCCACTCGTGAATGTCCATTCGCGTCACCTCCTTCCTTCGAGGAAGAAGCCGACACACCAATTGCCTACGGTCGAGAATATAGCACACGGTCTAAGGCTTTTCAAGAAAATTTCCATTTGACACGACTTAAGCTTAGTGATAAATTTTTTCCGCTAAGCTTAATTTTTTTGCAGGAGGGATTAGCATGAAGAAGTTGATAAACGCGGTCGACGCCGTGGAAGAGCAGATGATTTTGGGGCTGGTGAAGTCTGCGCCCGATAAGCTCCGTAAACTCGAATGCGGCAATGTCGTCGTGCGTGCAAAGAAAAAGTCCGATGACAAGGTTGCGTTGGTTAGCGGCGGCGGCTCTGGTCATGAACCTGCGCACGGCGGCTTTGTCGGGGAAGGCATGCTCGATTGTGCGGTTGCCGGAGCGGTCTTCACGTCGCCGACGCCCGATAAAATCTTCGAGGGCATTAAAGCCGTTGCGACTGAACAGGGCGTCCTCTGCATTGTCAAAAACTACACCGGCGACGTTCTGAACTTTGAAATGGCAATCGACATGGCGGGCGACGAGGACATTAAAGTTGACCACGTCGTCGTTAATGATGATGTTGCGGTTCAAGATAGCCTTTACACTACGGGGCGGCGCGGCGTGGCAGGAACAATCCTCGTGCACAAAATCGCAGGAGCTAAGGCGGAGACTGGCGCAAGCCTTGAGGAAGTCAAAGCCGTCGCCGAAAAGGTCATCGCGAACGTTAGGACAATGGGCATGGCAATTTCTCCGTGCACAGTGCCCGCTGCTGGTAAGCCTGGCTTTGAACTCGCGGACGACGAGATTGAGATTGGCATTGGCATTCACGGCGAACCCGGCACGCATCGCGATAAGATTGCTTCGGCAGACGAGATTGCTAAGACGCTCCTCGATAAGATACTCGCCGACATTGATTACAAGGGGCGCGAAGTTGTCGTCATGGTCAACGGCATGGGCGCGACGCCGCTTATGGAACTCTACATCATCAATAACTTTGTGCAAGATTATCTTAAGGCGGCGGGCGTCAAGGTCTATGATACTATGGTCGGCAACTACATGACTTCAATCGAGATGGCGGGGTTCTCTCTGACGTTGCTTAGGCTCGACGACGAACTTAAGGAACTCTACGACGCACCCGCCGATACTCCCGCTCTCAAGAGGTAAGCCAATGGACACTAAAAAAATTCTCGCGATAATCAAAGCCATTGCCAAGAAGATTGAGGCTCAGAAAGATTTCCTAACCGAGCTAGACAACGAGATTGGCGACGGCGACCACGGCATTAACCTTGCACGCGGCTTTAAGGCTGTCGAGGAAAAGCTCCCGACGTTTGCGGACAAGGACATTGGCGCAATCCTTAAAGGAGTCGGCACGGCTCTTGTCTCGACTGTCGGCGGAGCGTCGGGTCCTCTGTATGGTACGGCGTTCATGAAAGCTGGCAACGTTTGCAAAGGCAAAATGGAAATTACGGACGCAGATTTTGTAGCGGCATTGGACGCGGCGATTAACGGCGTGAAGATGCGCGGCAAAGCTGTCGAAGGAGAAAAGACGATGCTTGACGCTCTGTGCCCTGCTTACAAGGCGATAAAGGCTGGCATTGATGGCGGCAAGGATTTAATCGACGCGCTGGCTGACGGCGTGGACGCGGCGGCTAAAGGCGTTGAGTACACCAAAACGATAATTGCCACCAAAGGACGCGCAAGCTACCTTAAGGAACGCAGCATAGGACATCAAGACCCCGGCGCGACTTCATCGCTTTACATGTTGCAGACGACGCTTGAAGTTTTGCGGGAGGCTTGACATGGTTGGGATAGTAATCGTCTCGCACAGTCAAAAGCTCGCGGAAGGTGTCGTCGAAGTTTCAAAGATGATGGCGGAGAATGCGCCGATAATCGCGGCAGGCGGACTTGAGGACGGGAGCTTAGGCACGAGCTACGATAAAATCCTTGCGGCAGTCGAGGCGGTTTACTCGTCCGACGGCGTGATTGTTCTAATGGATATGGGCTCGGCAGTCATAACAACGGAAATGGTTCTTGAGGATTTGGACAAACCTAACGTCAAGATGATTGATTGCCCATTGGTTGAAGGGGCTGTGCTTGCGGCAGTGGAATCGGCTGGCGGTCGTTCCTTAGACGAACTCTCCGAGCTAATCAAAGACTCTCGCACAGCAAACAAATTCTAAGCAACAAAAAACTCCGACTCATTGAGCCGGGGTTTTTTGTTGTCAAATTTCGGGCGGGTCATCAAAGCCGATAATCCACGTGGCGATAAAGCCGACGATGTAAGCCGTGACAAGTCCCATTAGATAAACAGGAATGTTATTGGTCGTGGCGGCAAGTGGCAAGCCTGAAATGCCAAGAGTAGCCGCACCAACTGTGAACGACGCCACAACCGCTCCGCCGAACGCCCCGCCGATACATGCCCCGATAAACGGTTTGAACAGCGGGAACGTCACGCCGTAAATCAGAGGCTCGCCAACGCCCATCATGCCTACGGGCAACGCGGAGGCTATCGTTTTCTTTAGGAATTTGTTCTTCGTCTTGAAGTAAACCGCGATTGACGCGCCGACTTGCCCGGCTCCCGCCATAGCCAATATCGGCAAAAGAATTGTCACGCCGAACTGACTGATTAAGTCCACGTGAATAGGCGTCATTGCCTGATGAATGCCGAGCATGACCAAAGGCAACCACACGCCCGCTAAGATGAATCCGACTGCCGCGCCCCCCGATTGAATTGCCGTAGTCGCTGCCGTGCCGATTGCGTCCGATAATGCGCCGCCGATTGGTTGCAACAAGAGGACAGCCGCCGCGCCCGCGATTAGGACTGTAACCAGAGGCGTCAAGAACAGGTCGAACATTTCGGGGATTATCTTATGCAATTTGTTTTCGAGCCACGCCCCGAACGCCGCCACGATTATAACCGAGATGACGCCGCCGCGACCAGGTACAAAGGGTGTGTTAAAAATGCTTATGTCGGCAAGCCCCGGATGCGTCATCAACGCCGCAAGCACACCGCCGAGAATCGGGGAGCCGCCGAAGATTTTAGCCGCGTTTATCCCTACGAATAAATTCATGCCCCAGAAGACTGCGTTGCCGGCAACCATTGCAAGTTGAATTCCCTTTTCATCGGCAAGCGCGGGAGAAATCTTTACCATGCAGCTGACAATCCCCGTAATCAGACCGCAGGCGATAAAGCCAGGTATCAGCGGCGTAAATATACTCGAAATCTTCTTAAAGAACAGCTTAACGGGCGTGGCGTTTTGGGCGCGAATCTTATCATGTAAAGCCTTAGCGTCGCCGACTTTAACCGTGCCAACTTTAACGGTGTTTGTAGCCTCCAGAATCTTATTGACCGCGTTGGTTACGTTCGTAGCCTTGCCCACGCCTAGGATAACTTGCACTTCGTCGCCGTCCTCATTGACGCCAAGCACGCCTTCGATTTTCTTCAACGCCTCAATCATGTAATCGTTCTTTTCAATCAGCTGGAGCCTTAAACGTGTCATGCAGTTTGTCGCCTGAATCACGTTGGAATAAAGGACATTGCCGCTGCCGCCGACCGTGTTTAAAATTTGCTTTGCAAGCTCGTCTGTACTAATTGTCATCGTCTCCAATCAATAAAAAGGCTCGAAATAACCCCAACGCACTTCTGAATCATAGTATGAACCAGGCGTTTCATCGTAAGTCATGCAGAAGCGATAGTAGCTACTGCCGCCAATGTTATCATCAATCTGCGGGTCGAAGACGTATTCCACGCCGTCAATCGCAATGACGCACCAGATATGCCCCGTGTAGCCGCCGTCGGCGCGAGCCGTCTGACCATAGACCGTGTAGCAGTTCAAGCCAATAGCCCGCACCAACGCCGCGAACGCACAAGAATAATCATCACAAGCCCCGACGTGCCCAACCAACATTCCGTAAGCACGAGCCGTGCCGTTATCCTCTGGGAATTCCAGCCGCAAGACGTTATCGCCATAGGTGCAGGTGTCGACGAGATAATTATAGCACGCCAGAACTTTATCGTAGGTCGTCATGCCGTCGTAGGTTATCTGATTGAGCGTCTGCCAAACGACCTCATCGCAATAATCCGCGCCCGTGGACGTTGGATAAAGTTCAGCGTTGTTTAGAAGATATTCCGCGTCCGCCGCCTTAGCTGAACTCGTCAACAGAATCATCAACGCCGCACATATCAGGAAGAATTTTTTCATTGCTTAGCCTCCAGCCATTCAGACCATTGCAAGCCGATTTGCTCCGCCCGCGTGCCTTGAACGTATTCATAGAACAGCCGAATCTTTTTTGCACGGTCGCGAGCCATCTTTGAATACCAATCGTCGCCTTCGGGTTCAAGCAGAAGATTTGAGCCGCCCAAGAGATATTGCCGCTTGCAAATGTCCTCCAACGATAAGCCGGGGTTCTTCATGATGTCGTACATGGCAAGGAAAGTTGCCGTCCGACCTTTACCTGCTAGGCAATGGAAGTGCAACCACGCGTCCGCCGGAAGGTTGGCTACGAAAATTATAAAGTCGTCAACGAGTTCGGGCGCAGGGAATTGCATATCAGCCGCCGCGAATCGTTTATAAGTAAAGCCGACTTGCTCCGAGGCATCGCGTTCGGTCTGAACAACGCGTGGGATTATCGTTATCGGCTTGAAGGTTTTCTCGTCGGCATTGCCCAGAGGTTTAAAGGTCGTGTCGACGCCGCGTAGACTTTTTAGGCGTTCGACTTCGTCCTTTAAGACTTCGGCGGTAGTCTTGCCTGCATTGGCGGTGTTGTGATTGGAATACCAACTGACCGGCAACGAATTCGCGAAGCCGTGACTCTCCTGGCGCAAGTCAAGCATGAAAATCTTTG
>JAFQZB010000357.1 GCA_017406175.1 Selenomonadaceae bacterium
CTTGTACCTTTGAACGGAGGTTCATTTATATTGAAATTCTCAATAGCATTCGCTTCCGCACCTTTAATAGCGTATTCATTTACGGCACGCGACAATGGAGTGAAAACATAAAGTGGATTTCCTTCCTTATCCGTAGTCGTATGACAAGCAAGTCCCGTTGTTTGGAGTCCGTTTATTTCAATAGAGTAAGGAATGTCGCCGGTATCATCAATATGCTCGCTTAAAAATTGTAAATCCTCATCCAGCGAAGCAGAAATGACGTGACATATTCTAAAATATTGAGAGCGGTCAATGGCATCGTTTATCCAAGCCTTCGTCGCATTAATAATGTATGCCAATTTCTTGTCGGTGTCGACTTTGCCTATAAGGTCTATAATTGTTCTTCCGACTTCTTGCTTTTCTTTCTCGTTCGACATTTTACCAATCAACCTGCGTTTGTCATCGTCACTTAAAATTCCGCTGTTGAAAAATTTGTCTATATTGTCCCAAAATTTCCATTCGGGATAAAGAAAAGGTGCTTTCTCCTTTATGAGATTTTTTATTTCTTTGGCGAGCGACGCATATTTGATAAAGTCTACAGGATTTTCCAAGAAGCCTCGTAAAGTCTCCATTTTGTCTATAATCTCATCTATTTACCGTAACGACAATTTCTTTGATTTCATTCAAATCTTCCATCTGTATCACTCCTATGGTGAGCTAAAAAATTTTTATTAATCAAAATTCATTATAGGCAGACTGTCCACGATGTCCAAAGTTTTTAGACTCACGGTTATCGAACTCAAGATTAAATCCAAAATGTAGCGCGGATTGTCGTGCTCAAGGCTCCAATCGTTCGGATTATTGATTATTCCGCTCGCCGAATCCGTTTTGACTTGGTAGCGGTCGATTGTCCACTCCAAAGGACTGCGCCCATTTACCACGTACTCAAAACTGCGCGGCGGTATGTTTTTTATCGTGATGAAGTCGTTGTAAGTCAAAGTCGTCTTGTCTTTGCTTAGGCGCAACTTATTAACCCGATAATCGCCGCCGCCAATCACCTGCACGCCCTCTGGAGCCGGTTGACGCTCGTAATTCAAATGAATAGCAGCTAATTCACGACCCGCACGCGACAGCTCCCAAAATTTATCGCTCAAGGTGATTCGCGGCAAACTTTTCTTTAGTTCATTGGCGAAACGCTCACGATAGCTCGGCAAATGCAAAAATCCGTACACGTAATAGAAAATATCTTCGCGCTTAACGTCGATTCCGTACAACAGCCGCGCCCGATTCAATATCCAGTCGCTGATTCCGTCCCGCCGCTCCAAATCATCCCCAAAACCGTCTAACGTGCCCTGCCGCGCCTCTTCGTACCAATACATAGGAAAACATTGCGTGTCGCCGTTGAAGTGCAGGTCGGCTATCTTGTTCGTTATGAGCGGAGAAAAATTTCCGTCGTCCGTTCTCGTCACACAGATTAAAAGATTTTCTTCGCGACCCGTCGGAAAGAACTTGTCCATTTGTCCGCGTCTATCGTTCAATCGCTCGTCGAAGTAAAGGTTTGACTTACAGAACGGGCGATAGACACTCTCGACAATATGCGCGGCGTTGAAGATGTATTCGCGCTTTTCTTGCTTGCTACTATTTTTATTGGCAACGGCTAAACTAGACCAAACAAATTTTTTCGGGTCAATCTCGGTTGGCTCGTGCGTATTGTAGTAATCAATCGTCGTTCGGATATTTTTTTCAAGCTCAGTTCGCGAGAAGTTATAAGCCCATGCGTCACGATTAGTTGAAACGCCAAGTGAATACGTCACGAAGAAGGATTGAGCCGCGCCATCAAATTTTTCATTCGGCTCCATAGGCAAAAGAGTGTAGAAGAGTTCGCCACGCTGATTAATCCAATCGCCGCGCTCGTTAGGTGTGATAAGTTTAAATTCGTCGCTTAGGACGCTCGGAGTATTTTGAACGATAGAAAGTTTATCGTCACGGGAGAGGTAGTCGCCGATGTCGCGGTAGAAAATCTTCGCGTTGCCCTCGTGAGGAGCCTTAACCAAAATCGTAATCGCAATCGGTGCCCGTGAACCGCTCCCAAAGATTTTTCCGCCCTCGCGCTTTGAAGTCTCACCTTTAGTTCGCTGGTCACCGCGAAGATTGAAGATATAAATCTCAGCGAACTCGTCGGCAAAACATTTACGAATTCCCTCTGCGCCTTCAAGCCAGCCAGCATTAGTCACGAATCCGATAATTCCTTCTGTGATACGGTCGCTAGCCCAGCGGAAAGCCTTGATATAGCTGTCGTATAGAGATTTTTTTAAATTAGATTCAGTGGTTTTAGCGGCGTAGGTTGATTTGATTCGTTCCTCAAGATTTTCATACCAATCATTTTTATTGTTATCATTTGATGAAGTCTGCCCGACGGAATAGGGCGGGTTGCCCACGATAATTTCAATGCGAGAGTTCTTCTGTTCGTTGACGCGGGCGGAATTTTCCTTCATGACGCCTTCGAGGTTAAGCGGGACTTCGCCGCGCTCGTAAAGTTCAAAAGTATCAGTGAAGCAAATGCCCTCGAAAGGCTGATAATCATTGCGGGCGGCGTTGAAAGCGTTTTCGATGTTGATTGCGGCGATGTAATAGGCGAGCAGAACGATTTCATTGGCGTGGAGTTCGCGGAAGTATTTTCTAAGCAAATCACGAGGACGAATCAAGCCGCTTTGAATCAGCCGCGTGATAAAAGTTCCGGTGCCTGTGAAGGGGTCGAGGACGTGAACATTTTTATCCGAGAGCGTGCGGTTAAAATTTTTCTTGAGGACGGCATCGACACTTCGCAAGATAAAATCGACGACTTCGACGGGCGTATAAACGATTCCGAGCTTATCGGCGGTCTTCTTTAGGGCGATGCGGAAAAAATTATCGTAAAGCCTGATGATAATGCGCTGACGATTGGCGGCGTCGCCCATGCCACGACAATTTTCGCGGACGTTCTCATAAAGTCTGGCAAAAGTTTCGCGGTCGCCGCTCATGCCGTCATCGTCGAGCTTATCAAGGATTTCTTGCATGGCGCGGCTGACTGGATTATTTTTGACGAAGGAATAATTTTCAAACAGAGCTTCAAAGACGGGGCGCGTGACGAGGTGTTGAGCCAACATATCAATCGCCTCTTTAGTCGTGACGTTCGGATTGATATTTCTCTGCAGGTCGTAAAGGAAGTTATCAAAAGCTCTTCGCGGCTCGCCCTCGACGGAAATTAACTCGTTGATTCGGTTCGTGTGGCGTTCGACGATGACGGCGACTTTTTGCGCCCATTGCACCCAATAAAGCCGATTGCCGACGCGCTCAACCATACGAGCATAAATTTTATCGCGCAGTTCATGCCAATTCAGCAATTCGGACAAAATAAGTTGCGGCGGCTCTTCGGAATCATCATCGCCATCAATCGGCGGCGGTTTATCGACTAAAATTCTGTCGCTGTCCTTTTTAACGGCGATTCGCTGAATTTCTGCATCGATTCTTTCGTCATGAGCGCGCAGGGCGTTGAGCACTTCCCAAACAGTTTTGAAATCGCTTGAGTCAAGGACAAGTTCGGGGCTTTTGTTGGCAGGAATGACGACGGGAATAATTATGTAGCCGTATTTTTTATCGCGGGCAGTTCTTAAGGCACGACCGACGGCTTGCACGATTTCAACCTTAGATTTCTTCGACGACAAAAATAAAACGGCGTCCAAAGTTGGAACGTCGACACCTTCGGACAGGCAACGAACATTCGACAGGACACGGCAAATATTTCCGTCAATCGGCGTAGTCTTCAGCCAGCCGAGCTTTTTATTGCGCTTATCTGAATTCATGGTGCCATCAATGTGCGCGACTTGGACTTCCGCGAGCGATTTTAAATCTTCGGCGGGCATGTCTTCGCAATAACGCCTTTGAACTTCGCTGAAAATATCGGTGACGTATTCGGAGTAAGAAATTTTCGGGCAAAAGGCAACGGCGGTATGCATTAAGCCTTGGTCGTCCTCGATAAAGGGCTTTGATTTTGATTCGACACGTTTTGACAGGGCGTTAATACAGCCAATGAGTTTCAAAGCGTCATCGGTTTTAATCGCGCTGTTTTTGTCGTTGATTGCGTTTTGGAGTGCGGCGGGAATATTTTTTTCGCTGACAGTGAGCACGATAACTTTATAATCGGCGAGCTTTCCAATTCTTATCGCCTCGCTGAAGCCGAAATAAAAAAATTCTTCGCCGTAAATTTCTGTATCGTCCATGCTCCAGAGTAGCAAATCTTTTTCGACGGCAGTTTTTTTCGCGTCGGCTTTGTAAAGTTTTGGCGTGGCAGTCATGTACAATCTTTTATTGCCGTGAATGAAATTTTCGTCGTGAACGGCGGTAAAAGGCGTAGAATCTTTGCCATAACCTGTGGTGCGATGCGCCTCGTCGCAAATAATCAAGTCGAAGGAAATCTTCGCGGCTGAAACTTTATCCAGCGATTGATACGTAGAAAAAATCACGGTCATAGCGTCGCCAAAACTTTTAAAGCGGCGGATAATTTCATCGGGATTGGTCGTGGCGGGCAAGGGCAGGTTGACGGATTTAATTTCGTCGTCAGTTTTCTTAGAAACGGTTTCATCGGAGCAAACGCAAATATAATTGAAAGGATTCTCGGCGAAGGTCGCCCATTCGTAGAGGATTTGACCGAGCAGAGATATTGACGGCACGAGAAATAAAATTTTGCCGTTCGGCGCAAGACTCTCGGCGATTTTTAAACTGGTATAAGTTTTGCCCGTGCCGCAAGCCATAATCAACTTGCCGCGATTGTGATTTTGGAAATGATTTTGCGCGGCGGTGATAGCGTCGAGCTGATGCGGAAGAGGTTCGCGGAAATTTTTAACGGCATCTTCGCCGAAAGTGCCCGCGTCGAGCTTTTCCCAGTCAACGGCGGCTTTTCGGAGTTCTTCCATGCCGATTCGGGCAACGGGCGGCGATTGATTCTGCAAAGTAATTTCGGCATTATCGGTTAAATTATCGGAAGTTGAAATCCACAGCCGAGCATAAAATTTTTTATCGCCATCGAAAGTTTTTGAGCTTGTCGCAAGAAAGGTATCGACAGCAGCTTTATCGATTACCGAAGTTTCAGCGTAGAATTTACATTGGACAGCCCAAAAATTGCCGTCGAATTCTTTGCAGACAATATCGATACCCAAATCAACGGTGCCGAGTTCGTCACGGAAAGGAAATTCATTCCACAGCCACACATCAGAAAATTTCCCCCGATAAACAGGATTAGTCAGCAAGAAATTTTTCATGAGCCGCTCAAATTTTGCGCCTTTATCACGCTCTGAAATTTCTGCGCTACGATATTTTTCGAGCAACTCATCTACGGTGACCACAGCTGAACATTTCCCTTCCATATAAAATTCTTTTGGAAATTTCGACATAGCCGCGAAAGTTCCTTTAAATTTATACAAAGGCTAAGTGCTTCAAATTTTAATGCAAACTTCGTCCGTTTGTCCGTCCCGTCCGTTGAAAAAATGACGTTGCCATAATAAAGATTTTTCGGACGGACAAAATTTAGCAGATAATAAGTCCTGAAAATGCGATGCAAGATGTAATTTTTCATAGAATTTTTTAGTGGACCCACAAATGGACCCACAAAACGGAAAAAGCCCCGTCGATTGACGAGACTTTGTTGATTTCATATGGCGCACCCGGCGTGACTCGAACACGCGACCCACGGCTTAGAAGGCCGTTGCTCTATCCAACTGAGCTACGAGCACTGAAGATTTTTTGAAACGCGCTGATTATACAAGCCGCTTGCAAAAATGTCAATCTTTGTTCACAGCCATAGCCGCCGCGATTGCCGCCCCGAGTCCAGAGCCGCCGTTGTCAAGGATAGTATCGACTTGCGCGGCGTCTTCTTCGAGGAGTTCGCCCATTGCCTTAACGATATTCTCTTTGGCAAGCGGCATCTTCTCATAGACCGAACCATCAACCGCGACATGCTGCTTTTCAATCTTGCCAGAGCCGGCGCGTTGCCAAATGATAGCCACGAACGACGCCGCAACCAACCTTGCCGAGCGAATCACGATAGCCGAGGCAAGCTCCCGAACCTTTTTAACGTCTTCATAGTCAAGCTCGCGCCCAACCTTAGCCATGATAATATCGCTGGCTTTGATAAGATTCGTCGACCTGTCCAAAATCATCATCGACATATCGACGGACGTTAAGCCGTACTTCTTTCCCTTTTCGCCGAGGAGTTCAGCAATCGCCATGCCCAAAAGCTCGCCCATATAACGACCAGAAACCATCTTCTCAAAGCGTTGTTCGCCGGGCTTTTCGGAGCCTTCGTCGTATTCCTTATCAAAACGATTCGGGATAAGCTTCATGAAGTTGCCGCACTCAAGGTTGAGAATCATACCGCCCAAGCCGACGCCGTTGGGGTCGTGGATACTCGGTTCAAGGTAGCAAGTGTTGTGACCCGTGGCGTAAATGGAGCCGATATAAATGTTGGGCGTCTTGTAAGCCGCACTCAAGAGCACAGCCACGGTATCATTGAGGACGGCAACGGGTACGACGTTATCAGCCCCGCGACGCTTGAGAGCCTCGACGAGCAAATCATTGGCTACTTGCCCTTCAACGCCTTGGGTAGCAAATTCCTTAGTCCAGATGATGAGGCGGGCATTGTAAAGGTTATCCTGTGTCGACGGGAAAGAGAACGTGTGACCAAGATAATATTTAGTCTGGTGGTCGCCGTCAATCGCCTCGTCAATAAGCTCGGCAATGAAGTCAAACATCTGCTCGGCGGTGGCGTCTTTGCAAATGTAATCGTATTCGCCGGGGACAATCAGCGGACGCCCGACGCGTTTAAGAATCTCAAACTTGCCGTCGCCGTCGAGCCGAATCTTGAAGACGCGGACATTAGTCCCGCCGAAGTCCAATGCAAGATATTCGCCCGTCTCCTTGCCGCTGGGCAGTCCCACGTAAGATTTGAGCATACGCATTGAAGAAAGAGTGATGTCCCGCAAGCCAAGCTGTAAGTCCTGACGGAAGCTCGCCGCGATTGTCTGAAGGCGTTCCGTGTCGATTGTGAACTCCGCGATAATCTCTTTGAACTGTTCCTCGTTGAATGCCATTTGAATTCCCCCTTAACACTCAAAATTTTCCACGCGCCGAATTATATCATTCAGCAAAGAATTTTTCTATAGCAAAGGCGACGCCGTCATTGTCATTATCTAGCGTCACGAAGTCCGCAAGGCGTTTAATATCGTCGTCGGCATTGCCCATAGCCACTGAAAGCCCTGCCGTCTGCAAAATCTCTTTGTCGTTGTCCGCGTCGCCAATCGCAACCGCCTCGCTTAAGTCAATTTTCAAGAAGTCGCACAGCTCCACAAGCCCCGACGCCTTAGTAATGTTGGCGGGCGACATCTCCAGATTGAATGCCTCGGCGTAGCTTATCGACAGGTTCAAAGGCTCAATGCGGTTGAAGTTCCTGTCGCGGGACGCTTTGTCGCGGTGATAGAGATTGACTTTGATGACTTCGCCGGGGTGCGTGCGGATATATTCTTTGGGGTCGTCGAAGCGGTCGCAAATCCTATCGAACATGCCCTGATAAATCCCCATGCCGAACGCCGCCATGTTCTGAATATCTTCTTCGCGGGCAACGGAGCGGCTCACCGTGTGCAAGTGAATCATCGCCCGTTCCTCAAGCCCGAAGTCAATCAGCTTATAAATCGTCTCCTCGTCGACGGCGTGAACCTTAACTGGCTTATCGTTGAAGAAGTCGTAAATCATGCCGCCGCTTATGACAATCCCATAATGCATCGCCTTGAAGTCGTCGCGGTAATCGGCAAGCTCGGCAAGGTTGCGTCCGGTGCTCACGACCACTGCCACGCCGCGTTTCATAAGGTTATCAATGGCAAGCTTCGTTCGAGGAGAAATCTTCTTGTCCGAGTTCAAAACGGTGCCGTCCATGTCCAAGGCTAAAAGTTTATACATAGAATCACCTCCGCCGCAGATTATATCATAGCTTGACGATTGTGCTAAAATTTTTTTGGAGGGATTGTCAATGGTCGAAATGGTTTTGCTGGGGATATTCGCCGCCGCGTTGCTCGCGTGTATCTTGTCGGGCTGGTCAATCTTAGTGGCTTTGGTCTTCGGGCTGATGATTTTTTCTTTCTACGCGCATGAACAGGGACACAAGCCGCGAAAGGTCTTTGACATGTGGAAGGCGGGCGTTCGTCCGATTAAACCGATTCTGATTACGTTGCTACTAATCGGAATCATCACAGCTTATTGGCGGGCGGCGGGCGTCATTCCCGCGATAATCTTCTACACGGCGGATTTCTTCTCTCCCGCGATAATCTTGCTGATGACGTTCTGGCTTTGCGGGCTAATCTCGACGCTGACAGGTACGGCGTTCGGGACGGGCGCAACGATGGGAATCATCTGCGCGGCGATTGCGGAGAGCTTAGGGGTTCCGACGTGGCTGACGGGCGGAGCAATCTTAGCGGGCTGTTATATGGGCGACAGGTGCTCGCCGATGTCGACAAGCGCATTGCTCGTGGCGACGCTGACACGCACGGACATTTTTAAAAATATCGGCGGCATGATTCGCACGTCGATAATCCCGCTGACGTTGGCAAGCCTCCTCTACCTCGGCGCGGGAATATTCTTCGGCGGCGAAGGTCAAGCAACCGTCAACGTCAAAGAGATATTCGCTAGCAACTTCGACCTTAGACCGCTCGTGCTGATACCCGCAATTCTAATCGTCGTGCTGTCGTTGCTTAGGCTAAGGGTTCAGCTGATGATGACGGCGAGTATCCTAGCGTGTGCGGCGGTGTCTATTGGCATTCAAGGCGCGGCAGTCGATGAGCTGCTAACGATTGCATTGCTCGGCTACTATCCACACGACGCGGAGCTTGCAAAGATTATGAGCGGCGGCGGAATCATTTCTATGGCTGAGACCGTGGCGATTGTCGGCTTGTCGAGTTGCTACGCGGGAATATTTCAGGCGACGGGCTTCCTCGACAAACTGCATAGCTTGATGATTCGCCTCGGCAAAAAGTTTTCGCCGTTCGTGAGCGTGCTGACTGCGGCGACGATAACGAGTATGATAGCTTGCAATCAGACGCTTGCGATAATGTTGACGCACCAACTTTGCAAGAACGTCGAGAGCCGCGCAGAGGAGTTCGCGATTGCCATTGAGAACACAGCCGTTATCGTCTCGCCGATGATACCCTGGTCGATAGCAAGCGTGGTAGTCCTAACGCCCATTGCCGCCCCAAAAGTTTCAATCCTCGCGGCGTGGTATCTTTATCTGATTCCGCTATGTTGCCTTGCGTCAAGGCGCGTGATAAAATGACGCCGCTAACGAAAGGAGAATTATAAATGACTTCTTCAGAGATAAAAAATTTCGGCATCATCGGCTACCCCGTCGGACATTCACTTAGCCCGCAAATGTATAAGGCGGCGTTCGAGGCGGCGGGCTTCCCGAACTATAATTACATTCCGTTGCAGATTCATTCAGCTAAGCTTTACTTCGCTGTCGAGGGTTTCAAGGGTTTGGACTTCCGCGGCTTCAACGTGACCATTCCGCACAAGACGAACATTTTAAAATACCTCGACGCGATTGACTCGGACGCAATGGTTATCGGCGCGGTTAATACGGTCGTCAATGATGGCGGCATGTTGACTGGCTACAACACTGACGTTGCGGGATTCCTTGCCGCCCTAGCCGAGGCGAACTTCTTGCCGGAGGATTGTCACGCCGTAATGTTGGGGGCGGGCGGTGCGGCTCGTGCAGTCCTTTGGGGCTTGTGTAAGAAGCGGGCGGAGTTTATCACAATCGGCGCACGCAATCCACAGAAGGCTGACGCTCTGGCTAAGGACTTCCTGAACTATGGACACGTCGAGGGCTTCGATTGGAATTCGGACGAGTTCAAGGAGCTAATGCAATCGGCGGACATCTTGATTAACACGACGCCGCTTGGCATGTTCCCTGAAGTCGACGACATGCCGCCCGTTGACTTAAAGCTATTGCCCGAAGGCGCGCTCGTCTATGACATCATCTATAATCCCGTCGAAACAAAGTTGCTGCGGACTGCCAAGGAGCTGGGCTATCCGACACTCGACGGCGCGTCAATGCTTCTGCTTCAGGCGCAGGAGGCTTACAGGCTTTACACAGGACAGTTACCCGATATGCAGGTTATGACTGAAACGCTTAACAAGTTCCTTAAGCCTTAACATCAGCCGCACGAAAAAACCCTCTGCCAAATGACGGAGGGTTTTTGTTTGCGTTAAAGCGTTCGGCTCATGCTTTGAAATTGTAAACGGGCTTCATCACGTCGACAATCTCCACGGTTTCGCCGATAACGTCGATTATGTCTTCAAGCGACTTGTAAGCTTGCGGAGCCTCGTCGAGCGTGCCTTCATTGATTGAGGTCGTGTATATGCCCGCCATTGACGCTTTGTAGTCGTCCATGCTCAACTGAACTTTAGCATCGCCGCGAGACATGATACGCCCTGCGCCATGCGGAGCCGAGTAATTCCAATCGGGATTACCCTTGCCGACAGCCAAGACCGAACCATCGCGCATATTTATCGGAATCAGGATGCGTTCGCCCTTGTGAGCCGCGATTGCGCCCTTGCGTATGATTAGCTCCTCCACGTCAATATAGTTGTGCGTCGTGTGGAACGCCTCGCCCGCCGTTAAGCCCGCCTTGCCCAAAAGAATCTTAGCGATGAGTTCGCGATTGCGCCGAGCAAACGTCTGGCAAAGCTCCATGTCGTGCAAGTACTGATGAAAATACTTCCCGAAGACGTAGCACAAATCCTCCGGCATTGACGCCTGTTTGCCGCGATACTCCTTTTCCAGTTCCTTTAGCTTCGATTGAATCTCCTTCCTGCGACCGAGCGACTTATACACGGCGATAATCTCTTCCTTCTGCCTGAAGAACTTGTCCTTGCCCTTAGCCAAATCGATTGCTAGCCGCTGATAAAGCTCGGCGACCTGCTTGCCGAGGTTGCGGCTACCCGTGTGTATGACAAGATAAAACGTTCCGTCCTGTGCGCGGTCAATCTCGATGAAGTGATTGCCTCCGCCGAGCGTCCCTAAACTTTTTTCAATGCGGCGCGTCTCCTTTAGCGAACGATAACAATTTAGCTCCGTCAAGTCGAATCGCTCCTGCTTGAAGTCCCAAACGTTCTTGCTAGAGGGAATGTAATGAGCCGCCTCGTCCACGCGTGCAAAGTCAATCGCCTCGTCGGCAAGCTTAACGGTGTACATGCCGCAACCGATGTCCACGCCGACGATATTTGGAACCGCCTTATCAGTCACAGTCATAGTCGTGCCGATTGTGCAACCCGCGCCCGCGTGCACGTCTGGCATTATCCTAATCTTGCTGTCCGCCGTGAAGTCGTAGTTGCACATGCGCCGAATCTGTTCGCGGGCTTTGTCCTCGATGACTTTGGCAAATGAAATCGCCGTGTTGAACTTGCCCTTAATCTCTTCCATGAGACATTCTCCTTTCGTTAATCGTGCAGCCGCGTTGAAGGCATAATAAAGGAGCCTGCCACCTTTGACAAGCTCCCGAAAAAATTTTCTCTGCTTGAAGTCTTAAAGGATTGAACGATAAATTTCTGCGATTTCTTCTTTGGTTACGTCGCGGGGGTTGCCGGGCGTGCAAGCGTCCGCCAGAGCCGATGCCGCTAAGAAGTCAATATCCTCTGCCTTAACGCCGAGTTCAGATAGTTTGGTTGGTATGCCGACGTCCGCGCTGAGTTTGGCAACAGCCTCGATAGCGGCGGCGCGGTACTCCTCTTGCGTCATGCTGTCGACGCCCTCAACGCCCATAGCGCGAGCAATTTCCCTATAGCGTTCGCCAGTAGCGGGTGCATTGAACTTGAGGACAGGAGCCAGCAGGATTGCGCAAGCGGTGCCGTGCGGAATGTCATAGACTGCGCTGAGCGGGTGCGCCATAGAGTGGTCGATACCCAAGCCGACATTTGAAAAGCCCATGCCCGCGATATATTGACCAAGTGCCATAGCCTCACGCCCTGCAGGGTCGCCTTTGACGGAGCGGCGCAAGTTCTTGCTGATAATCTCGATGGCTTTAAGGTGCACCATGTCAGTCAGTTCCCAGGCGGCTTTGGTGATGTAGCCTTCGATAGCGTGAACGAGTGCATCCATACCAGTTGCGGCGCAAAGCTTCGGCGGCATTGACGCGGACATTTCCGAATCGACAACGGCGACAACTGGAATATCCTTCGGGTCGACGCAGACGAACTTACGGTTCTTTTCAACGTCGGTGATGACGTAGTTAATCGTGACCTCGGCTGCCGTGCCGCTGGTCGTGGAGACTGCGATTATCGGCAAGCACTTGTTCTTAGTCGGGGCGACGCCTTCGAGGCTACGAACGTCGGCGAATTCGGGATTGGTCATGATGATTGCAATCGCCTTGCTCGTGTCGATAGCCGAGCCACCGCCGACTGCAACGATAATATCCGCGCCGCACTTCTTGCAAAACTCAACACCCGTTTGCACGTTTTCAATCGTCGGGTTCGCCTTGATGTTGTCGTAAATCGCGAAGTCGATTCCTTCCGCCGTTAAAAGTTCCGTAACCTTAGTCGCGACTTTGAACTTGAGCAGGTCTTTGTCCGTGACGAGCATAACCTTTTTGCAAGCGCGGCTTCTAATCTCTGCGGGGATTTCTTTTATCGCGCCCGGTCCGAAGTAAGATGTTTCGTTCAAAATAATTCTGTTAGCCATGAATCATACCTCCTAATCAATTTTGCCCGCATTATAGCACAGCCGCTTTGCTTATGCTACAATGCCGCTTAAAAAGTGAGGAGGCGCGAACATGAACTTTGATGACGTGGAACATTTGCTTGAAGGATTGCTGGCGGGCTTGAAGGCTCGTAAAGAAATTGAGCCGCTACGCAAAAGACTTGCCGAGCTTGAGGCGGAGAATAAACGACTGGCACCCCTTGCCGAAGAACGCGACGACTTTAAGCAACGACTCGACGAGGCGGCTGAAGACTTTGCTAAGCGTGAAGAAGAATTGCGCGGGGAGTTTGGTCGCGAACTCGACAAGGCGAACGAAAATCTTTCTGAGCTGGACAAGGAGCGGCAGATTGCTGATGGCACGGCGAATTACTACCGCAAAAACTACAGCGAACTGGACGCGGCGTATAAAATTTATCTGGCGTTGGACGAGGCGACGCGCTATGATTTGTCGGGTATCTTCGGCGCGGGCGAAACTGCCACGGGATTTTTCAGCGGCGCGGTTCAAGAGGCTCACCTTGCTCCGTTCTGGGATTACGTCAGCCGCCGCACCGATAATGACAACCTTAGCCACCTGTTTGACTTCTGCTTTGACGTGGTTAATCGCGGCTTCCGCGAGGCTCCCTACGTCCGCTTGCAAGTCGATAGCGGCGACTTCTTCGACAATGACACCATGCGCCGCACTTCCCAGAGTATGCAACGGGGCAAAGTCGTTCGCGTGGTCTTGCAGGGCTATCGCTACTCCGGCGGCAACGTCGTAAAGAAAACTATTGTTGAATTGGGTTAGGAGGACACTATGGACACGAAAAAGATTACAGTTATTCCCGTTGGCGACGAGACCTTCACCGAATATCAAGACGCGAACTTGAGGAAAGTCATCGCCCGCACGAACGACGGCTTTAATGACATGCTCGCCACGCTCTATCAGGAGTTCGCCGCGAAATTTCAAGCTAAGGCGTGGATTTATCTCAACCGCGCCGGTCAAGGTGAGGGCGTCTATTACGTCAATGACATCGCCGGCTTGTTGCCCGACCTCAATGTTCACGGTTGCAACGCCGGTTATGCTTACAACTACATCAATTCGGATTTTACCCAACCGAGAAATTTAATTTTCGCGGGCTTTCAAGGCGTCATTCCGAGTGATGCGGAGGCTAGGAAACTTTTTAACAACACCGTGAAATATTTCCGCGAATCGAACGGCTATATAAGAGTTCGCAACGGGAATTATCCTGGACTTACAATCAACAACGGCAAAAACTACATGTGGACTAAGAACAACAGCTACAGTACAGGCACGTATAATGGCTACGACAGAGAATATTTCTGGGTGATTCCAATCTACAAGTTCGGCTTGACGAATCCCACCGTGCAGAAAGTTCTTTGGACGTGGCTGGAGTTCGACCTCACGCCTAAAGATTTTCCGTCGACTAATGCCAAAAGTCTCTTCGCCACGCTCAAGAAATACAAAGCCTTCTTTAAGGTTGCGGGCGATAAGATAACCTTCGACGAGAAAAAGATTTTCGAGGCAATCAAGGCGGGCACAAAGTTTGACTTCATAGCTTACGACGCAAGCAAGGTTAAGACACTCGACGGCAAGGAGTATGAAACTGCACTGCGCGAGGATCTGTTGAGTTGCGATAATCGCCGCGTGGGATTGAGCCGCTACGATGAAAAAATCTTCGCCGACCCTAATCGCGGGCATTGGGACTTGTGGGACTTGCCCGAAGCTACCGAACGCGGCATTAACCTTAGCGAGCCACTCTACGCCCGCAACCCCGCCGCCGATATTAACGTCGCTGGTATCGTGGCAATCGACTTCGGCACCAAGTCTACGGTCGTCGTCTACGAGAACGAACGCGGCGAGATGATTCCCTTGCAAGTGGGCGCAGGCGATTACTCCAAAGGCATTCGCGCCGAAAACTACGAGAACCCAACGATTATCGAGTTCCGCCACATTGATAATTTCCTAGACGCTTACACGGCTCGCGCAGGTCGCCCGAAAACCTCGATTGAAGATGTCACCGTTTCCCACATGGCGCAGGAAAATCTTGGTAGCGTCGTAGACAGCAGTTTATATGCGTCGTTCTTCGAGAACCTCAAGCAGTGGTGCGGCAACCTCCAATACACGACCAAGATTAGAGACCACGACGGCACCGAAAAGGACTTGCCGCCCTTCCTAGACATTGCTAAGGACGAATTCAATCCGCTGGAGTATTACGCCTATTATCTCGGCTCGTATATCAATCACATGCTCCGCCCCAATCATATTTTCCTGAAGTATATCCTAAGCTTTCCCGTGACTTACGAACGAAATATCCGCGAGCGCATGATTAAAGCCTTCCGCGCCGGCGTCTTGAAGTCGTTGCCGACAGCTCTGCTTGCTAACGAAGAGGCTATGAAAGACTTCCAACTTGTCGAGGGCACGAGCGAACCTGCCGCCTATGCAATCACTGCCCTTGACGGCTTCGGCTTTCTGAATGGCGAGGACACCGACGGGATTTATTATGCGGTGTTCGACTTCGGCGGCGGCACCACTGATTTTGATTTTGGCGTCTTGAAGTTGGCGGAGGACGACGACGCGGACTTTTATGACTATGTGCTTACTCACTTTGGCGCGCATGGCGATAGGACACTCGGCGGCGAAAATCTTCTGCGGCTCATGGCGTTCCAAGTCTTCAGGGCGAATAGCGATAAACTCCTAAAGGCTCGTCCAGACAATCCCGAAGTCAAAATCCCGTTCACGTGGGCAGCGGAGAAAATTGAGTTCGCTGGCTCGGAGGCGTTGATTCGTTCGTCACAGGAGGCTAACCTCAACATGCACAACTTGATGGAGGCATTGCGCCCGATATGGGAGGCTCCCGACTCCGACGAGGCTAAAAAGATTCTTCAATCGGGCAATGTCAGCGTGACGCTCTTCGACGACACTGGCAAAGACATTCCCGAATTCAACCTGTCAATCGGTGCGCAAATCATTCCCGACGATAATACTGAAGACGCTGACGAAGAAGACATTGACGAAGACGAAGACATTAACGAAGACGAGGAAGACATTGACGAAGACGAAGAAGAAACTTCCGAAGCTGCGCCGAAGGTTGAGGCTAAACAATCTGAGCCGCTCGTCGACGTGGAAGGGATATTGCGCGGGCGAATCAGCCGGGGCATTGATAGTTTCTTCCTTTCAATGCGTGATGCCTTCGACAAGGTAAGCGGCGGACGTGACAACGGGATAGCGGCTCTTAGCGACGTGACGGAGATAAAGATATTCCTGGCGGGCAATTCTACGAAATCTGCACTTGTCAACGAACTGTTCGCAGAGTATACTGACACGCAAGCGGGCAAGGCTCGTGAGCTTTTGGGCTTTGGCAAGGAACAGAAAATGCCGCAATTCGTCTTGTACCCGCCGCTGGGCACCGACGCCGCCGATAAACTTCAGGAGGAAAACGGCGTAGCGGTTAATAGGAAAAACATCGAACGACCGACGGGCAAGACAGGCGTAGCATTCGGGTTGTTGCGTTGCCGTGAAGGTTCAGCGATTCGCGTCGTGGACATCACGCCCGAAGGCAAGGACAAAAAGCAAGTTCCCTTCCAGTTCTATATCGGGCGGGCGCGTATGGGCAAATTCACAATCGTCATCGATAAGGCAACGAAGTTGGGCAAGTGGTACAAGTTCATCGGCGCGAAACTCGGAGTGGCTGACCTGCTTTACACCGACGATAGCCGCGCCCTGACGAAGAATGCGCCCGCGTCTATTGCTAAGCGTCTGACACTTCGCTTTGAAGCCGACGCTGAGGCAAGCGTCTACGTCAAGCCCGTCGAGTCGAATAAAATCTGTTACGCGGTCACGAAAGACATTCCCGCCGATAACGTCGAAGGCACGCTGATAACTTTGGATTAAAGGAGGACTTATGGCAGACTTCTTAACGGAACGAACGCAATTTACCTGCGCGGCGGCTCCAGCTGTGATTTTTACAATCTCAATGTCGGGCAAGGTCACGCACAAAGGCTCCAAAGTCCTGACGACGGCGGCTAAGCTCTCCGGCAAAGGCATTTGTCCGATATTAACGGCAATGGCTCAAGGCGTCCCGCAACCGTGCAAGTTCAATCAGACGCCGTGGATAAACTTCAGCCTGACAAGTAAAGCAGAAGGCAAAGCACTACTCAAGGACGATTCGTTTTGTAATTGCCCCGTCGGCTCGGTTATCAAGGTTCGGGCGGCGATGGCTCTCAACTTAAAAGGACGGTGACTATTAATGGCAAGCACGTGGGACAGAATCCCGCAGACGCATCGGGCAATCTTGTTCGAGGAGTTCACGCACCTCGCCGATAACACGGCAACTAATCTTTATGACATTCTCTCCTTCTACAACAGCGACCCCGAATCAAGCGATGAGGACATGTACAAGGACATTGAGAAAAAATTGGAAGTCCGTAGCTTTAATGAGTTCCTTGAAAAGTTCGCGCCAAAAGTCTTCGAGTTCGTCACCGGCACGACCGACGGCGATACTATCTTCCAATACACAAGCGACCCCATGGAGGCAAAGAAGAATAACGGACGCGAGATAAAAATTACGGGGCACACCTACTACGAAATGCTCGTGAACATGTACAGCCAAAAGGGCGACAGCGGCGTTGCTAATATCGAATTCAACGACAAGAAGCTTCGCGAAATCCTAACGCCTAAACGCGAGATTGAAGCCCTCTACGATACGCGCCGCCAAATTCCAATGATAATGGAGAAATACGACGAGGCAGTAAAGCGGAACGATAACGCCGCCCCGCTTGCTAAACGGCTGAATAAAATTCGGCGCGAGGCTTTCGAGCAGTTGAAGAACCCTACGGCTTTGATGTCAATCGGTTTGGACGATGCCAATCGGAAAATCGCGGCGGCTGATAACAAAATTAAACAGCTCAGCGCGTCAAGCTCCACGGGCGGCGAGGCTCCAAAGTTGCTAAGCGGACGCGGCGGCTTTGATGATAAGGGGCGTTGGATTCTGATTCCCGCCAAAGCAAGCACGCCCGATTCTGATGAAAGTTCCGACTCGGCAAGCGACCCCCAAGGCGACGCCTCCAAAAAGTTTGCGCTCATTCTTCAGGGCGACCTCAATAAGCACGCGCAGAACGAAAATAACTTCACGAAGTCTTTGATTATCTCCGCATACACCGGCACCGAACTTGCCAACCCAACTGATAACATGGACAGCACCGCCCTTGCCGAGTATCGTGAAGGACTTGTAAGCCGCAAGAAGACTATCGAAAAATGTTTCCGCCAGGCGAAGGAGGCTTTTATCCAAGTCCTGTCTGAGAGCGTGCAAAAGCTCCTGTGCGTGAAGATTTTCTTCGACCATGCCACGGTTAAGGGCGGCAATGAAGGCACGCTACCTAAGGTCGGGTTAATCGTAGCCAACTGCCCGCCCGCCAAACTCATTGACGACAAGATTAAGGGCAAGTTTGAATCGACGATGCGTCACCTCGGCTTAGATGTCACGGACAAAAATAAGCTTTGGTTCGCGATACTGCCGCACGTGCTCAACGAGGATTATTCGGACGGCGGCGACGGAAATATTTCTCTTGATGATGATATATTCGACTTGCCGGAAGAAGACGAGGTTAAAGCTCCGGCGAAGGGCACGGACTTTTCTGCGGCGAAGTCAATCCTAAAGCTCATGGACGATTGCAAGATTATGACGGTGTTTAACTTCGCGCCCGATAAGCGGACGACGTTTTCAGCCCTCACAGCCGCGACCGTCAACAAGTTGCAGGACATGTTGGAGCCGCTGAATATGGAGCACGCGGTTTACGCCCTGCCGAACTTTACAATCATGCGCGAAGGAACTGTTCCCCTAAGCGATGACGAAGACGCCACGAAAATTAAAGTGCCTGCAATATATATTGATGCGGCGTATGTGGCGGCGGGCTTGCTGATTGCCGCTCAACAGCCGGAATATTGGACGAGTCGCGGCTTCAAGAAGGAACAGGTTCTTCCGGATAATCCGTGCGTCAGGATTGATTTCGAGTGGGATAGGATTACGCCCGTGATGTTGACTAAGTTTAATCGCGAACGGTCGATTGCGTGGAGTTCGGACGTTGTGAAGGCTTTGACTAAGAATCATTTCGGCTTTGCCTTTGACGGCGACCGCAAATACGACGTGCAGACGGGCGCATTTATCGACAACACCTACATACTTAACGCCCGCACCCTAAAGTGCAAGGACAGCGATTATCAACCTATCTTCCGCACGCTCACGAAAGATTTTGTTCGGGCTTACCTCAAGACCACGAGTGCCGCTGGCTTGCAACTAAAGAAAGACCAGCTCAACGCCTTTCTTAGGGTGGCTGGCGATTGGGCGACGCAGACTAAGAGATTTAGCAAGCAAGACCCGATAAACCTTCTGCTCCGCGAGGGCGAAAAGATTCTGCTTGACGAGAACAACAACATAAAGGTTGAACTGTCAGGCGGCGAAGATTTCGTTGAGGTTGAGATTGTCGATTAAGGGAGGAGCTTAACAGATGATTTACTACGAGCTGAAAATTGAGAGCGGCGATAACGTCATCGAGATAACCGAGGAGAGCACGATTTACTTTGCTGAAGTCTTCCTCGACACGATAAACAACGACACGCAAAAGAAATCCAATGCAATGTTGGCGCGTGTGACTATCCAAGGGAACATTGACGAGAGCATTAACGACCGCTTGATTAAAATTTCGGAGTGGGCACGCGACCTGAACGACAAGACCACCTATCGCAAAGTTACCTTGACTGTCAAAGAGGACGCCACGACGATTTTGCGCACGTATGAAATCCCAGACATGTTCGTTTGCGACTATCGCGAGGTTTACGGCAATCCCTCCGACGACAAGACCGCCTTTTTTGAACTCAACCTCACGCAGAAGGAAACTAAGCTTAAAGACTTCAACACGTATTGATTCGAGGTAACGATTATGAAAGTGCGCGGCTTGGTCGAGGAAAATTTCTTCGAGGCTATTAAGGTGACTAAGGCGGCGAATCATCACAGCACCTGCCAATTTAGACAGCGCGTCGCCGAGGAAAAGTTTTCGGTCTATCAAAATGCAATCGGCAAGACAATCAGCGTTGAATTGGACAGCGGGCGTCCGATTTTTTTTGGCGAAGTGGCGGAAGTCTTTATCGAGCCGACTTATCATGGCAGTTGCGTCGAAGTCAAAGCGATGTCCTCTTCGCAAAAGACTGACGAGACCAAAGCCACGCGCATATTTCAAAGTCCCGATAAGAAGTTCCAGGAGATTTTGAATCCCGAACGCTTGAGCCTCAAGAATTGCTCCGTTGAGTTGGATGCTAAGCTTGGGGCTAAGGCGTGTCGGGAAATTATTTTGCAAGACGACGAGACGAACTTTGACTTTGTAAGGCGGCTGGCGGCGTGGCAGGGTCGACGCGTCTGGGTTCGTGACACGTGGCAAGGTCAATGCGCTTTGAAGGTCGCGCCCGCCGCCGATGACACGACGAATAAAATTTCGCCGGAAGACGTTATCAGCCTGCGAATCGGGCGGCGCGGACAACTTCAGACGGCGGAACTTATCGCCCGAAATTATTTTGAACTCGGACGGCTCTTGACGCTAAAGGACAATCCGTGCAAGTTTCTAATCGTCGGGCTTGAAGTCTATCACGAACGCGGCGTAGAAAGAATTCGTTTCGACTTAGAGGAGTTGATGGAACCTAAGCCCGCCGCAACTTTGCAAACGCCGCTAGTCAAGCTCAAAGCAAAAGTCACGGACATCACCGATAAAGAGAACCTCGGACAAATCCTCGTGCAGTTCGAGATTGAGGACAAGGACGCAAAAAAGTCGTGGCTGCCTTATCGGACGCCTTACAGCGGAATAATCTTTCTGCCGGAGCTAGGCGAGATAGTCGAAGTCTTCTACACGCGGGGCGAATGTTATGCCGTGTCGACGCTAAGGACAAAGACGCTTGATTCGGAGTTTCAAAACGTCGTCGATAAGTACATTGGCAACAACCGCAAGCAACGAATCTTCTTCCGCGAAAAGTCACTTGAGCTTAAGTCGGCGGAAACTTCGCTTTTCATGGACGAGAAAAAAATTGTCCTGCGCGTCGGCGAAAACGAAATCATCATGGACGCGCAAGGCATAACGTTAAAGACGGGCGGCAACCTCACTGAACAAATCGGCAAAGATTTATCGTCGAAGGTCGGCGGCAAGATTGCATTGACGGCAAGCGGAGAATTTAAAGCGTCGGGTAGCTCGGCGAAGATTAAAGGTAGTAGCATCGAATTGGGTTAGGAGGAAAGTTAATGGAAATGACGCGGCAGGAGGTCGAACGAATCTTAAACAAGTTGACAAAGGACTTAACCGAGGACAATAAAAAAAAGTTACGAGACTTGGAAAGCCGCGTGGCAGAAGAATTTCGCGGCAAGGATAAATTCATTGAGATTGTTACGGACGTTTTGGAGGCGGAGAATCTTTTTTCCGTTGAATGCGGCGGTAGTATTTTCTTCGCGAATCAACCGAGCCTTGACAAGGGCGAACCACGAACACTCCACAGCGAGCCGTTTTTTTTATGCGTGCCCTATGACGAGTTCGACTCCTTGCTGAAGGCGGATTATCAAGGCGCGGGCTTCACGTATCAGCTTAAGCCCAATTATCGGTTTGTGGCGGCGGAGGAGAGGTTTTATCGGATAGCTCGGCTCTACGGCGTGCCGGTGCAGGTTTATTCGCCGTATGCAAGGCGGGCGGTCGACGTTTGTATTTTCGGCGAGGTGTCGGAGCGTGATTTGCGGTTGGCGGAAAATAATTTGGCGGGCAAGCTGATGACGAATCACGAGCTTTATTGGAACGTGGCGATTGATTCGGTGATGTGGGATTCGGTCAGCTTGGACGGGGAGTATCGTTGCACGGTGGAAGATGATTTAAGTTTCGTGTTGCCCACGTCGGACGCCGCGATTGATGATGAACTGGACGTGCGCCGCGAAGGCAATCAAATCGTTTTCCGAACGTCGCGAAGCTTACTACTGGACAAGGTCGAGCGGATAAAGATTTTGCCGCAGGAAAGTAAAATTGCGTCGCGGCTCCTTAGTAAGCAACGGCTGAGGACGCAGGGCGACATTGAGTTTGTATTGAGCGGGCTGGCAAGGGACGGTTACTCTTGTCGCTTTGGGAGCTTCGGCGCGACGGCGGGTAATATCAGCCGCTATGCAAAGGAGCATGAGTATTTCACGTCGGCTGATGAAAATCTGTTGCGGGCGAAAAGTCGCTTGCCAGTCTGTACGGTGAAGTTCAGCGGCGATGAAATTTTCTTGACGGACTACGCTAACTTTGTGCTAAACTTCTTGACGGAGACTTATCCCGAATTCAACTGGGCGGGTGAGCGCGGTGATTGAACTTATCGAGAGGCTTGAGACGTTCGCGAAGGACTTCCACGACGACTTAAAGAACCTGCGCGGCGATTTCGTCGAAGAGCTACTGCGGGAGGAAATTAATCGCGGTTGCTACGGCACGCGGGCTAAGGAACTCTTCGATGCTTTGACGATAGCCGAGCAAGATTTAATCCTGCGCGCCTTGAAACTTCAAGAGCAATGCGGCGGGCGGCAACTGCAGTTCACGTTGGCGATTAAAAGTCTCTTCCCGGATAGCGAGCTTTACTTCTACAAAAAGTTTCTGCTGTGGTTGCCGGAGCCTGAATCGGAAGCGGCGTTGAATAGGATTGAGCTGATAAAGATTTTGTTCATGGACGTCGGCAACACGGAGCTTGAGCTTTACTTTGGGCGGCATTTCGGGGTATTTGGCACGCCGCGGACGATGCGCCTTGACGAAATGATTTTGTATTGAGAGGAGGCTTTGATATGGGAATAGCAATCGGGCTGGACTTCGGCACGACAAACACGGTTGTGACTTATGAGGACGCGGGCGGCAAGCTCAAGATTTACAAGCAGAACGGCTCGCCGCTGATACCGAGTGCGATTTACTTCAAGACCCGCGACGATTACATAATTGGGCAAAAGGCGTTGGCGATGAGTGGAAAGAATTCCGCGGGCTTAGTCGTAGGTTTCAAGACTAGGCTAAACGAGAACGCCGCGCCCTTTGAATTGACGCTGGAGGACGGCTCGCCTTATAGGATCGTCCCGAAAGTTGCCGTTAAACTCTTCCTGAACAAACTGCTAGGACAGGTGCAGGAATATCTTTTGAAGAAGAGGATAGCCGACGCGACGATTGACAGGGCAGTCATCACGGTGCCGACAAAGTTTAACGACCGGGCGAACAACGCGATAAAGACGGCGGCGGCGGCGGCAATGCAACTTAGTCCAAAGCAGATAAAGCTAGTCTACGAACCGACAGCGGCGGCAGTAGCGGCTCATAGCGACGACGACTCCAACGCCACGCGCCTATTGATTTACGACTTCGGCGGCGGGACTTTCGACGTGTCTTTAATGCAAAGGGATAAGGGCGTTTTTCAGCAGATAAAGACTGACGGCGACCCGAAATGCGGCGGCGACTTGCTGACGAATGTTTTGGCGAAGAACTTGCTTGAGTGGGCGAACGACGAATACGGCACGAACCGTCCTTGGGAGCTTGAAGAATTCGACGAGGACTTTAACCACATAAGCGAGGACAAGTACAAGGCGAACATCTCCGCGATAGTCAAAGAAGCCAACGCCGCTAAGATTGACCTAAGCGAGGAGACGGAGACGACTGTTACTTTCCAATTCTGGACTTCAGATGACAAGAACGAAAGCTACGTCGTGGACGTGAGCCGCAAAGATTTTGAAGGTATGATTCGCGACAATATAAACCACACGGCGAAGATAACTCAACGGGTAGTCGACAGTGCGGAGGCAAAGGCAATCGGCGGTATCGACAAGATTATAATTGCGGGCGGCTCTGGGCAGATTCCGATGATTCGCGATGTCTTAACGGATAAGCTCGGCGACCTTCCGATAAATCGTTCCGAGGACGTGTCGACACTGATAAGTCGTGGGGCGGCTATCCTGGCGAAGAATATCGAGACGCTTGAAAAGGTGACGGCGCAAAAGACGACAGTTCAGTTGGGCATTGCCTCGACTGCGGGAATGAGCTACGGGACGTTTGAGACGATTATCGACGAGGGGCAAGCGTTGCCGTGCGAAAACTCCTGCGACTTCCGCCTTATGGAAGACGGGCAACGGCAACTGAACATTGCTTATTACGAACGCGACATTAAGAATTATCCTTCGGCGCGGCGCATTGACGAAGAGGGCATTAATCAGGTCGACAGGCTCGAAGTCGAATTGCCGCCGGGCTTGCGCAAGGCTGATACCGTCGTTAAAGTGACCTTCGCTGTTCAGAAGGATTCTTCCCTTGAACTTTCCGCCAAAGTCTTGCATGGCGATGGGCAGACCGTCAGCGAGGATAAGATTAAAGTTAACAAGGCGTCCGATTTATTTTGAGGAGGGATAACTTGCTAGACGAATTGATTAAATGGGTAAAAAAATTGCTTGAACGACTGCGCGGCAAGAAACGTTCGCCCAAAGAAATCTTGCAACGTCACAGGCGACAGACTAAACCTGAACCGCCGCCGATTAATCCATTTTATGAACCAGAAGAGCCGCCGCCGATGATTAATTCATTCTACGAACCGACAGAGCCGCCGCCCGTGGAAAGTTCATTCGTGCTCGACATAAAAAACGCAAACGACATGGAGGATTATCTATCTCGGCTGAAGAACCTGACTGCCTTTGAAGAATTCTTATCGCGGTCGCCGTTGACGTGGTTGAGGACGCGACTGGACAGAGTCAACAAAATCTTAGTCGCGCTTGATTCGTGGAATGACTTTGCCAACGAGGAATTCAACTTCAAGCTGGCGTGTAAGGTTCGTGACATAGCGTTGAATATGCTTGACATTTATTGGGACGCAAAGACCGCCTCCAGTCTCAACGAAAGCTCGCGGGAAAGTCTTCGTGCCGCAGTCGATGATTATTTGGCGGCGATTGGCTTGACTAAAAAACTTTTCAACGTCGGCGACGACTTCGACGAATGGGCGGATTTGGGCATGAAGGAATCCTACGAGATGATTTACACCAACGACCGCGCCTTGTCCGCCACGATTGCCGCAATAGAAGTTCAGCCGCATATTATTTGTTATCGCGGCGAGTCCGGCGAGCCTGAACAGTTAATCTTTGGCGGCTCGTGTCGTGTCTACAAGTTTAAGGAGGATTAATTTATGTGGCCATTTTATAATGATGATGAAAAGCAAGAGATTTACGGGTGGATAAAAAAAGGCGACAACACGCTACGCGAGGAAATTCAAAAGCAGTTAGGAAATCTCGTCACGGCTCAGCAACTCTCCCAATACGATGCGGAATTCAAATCGCAGATTGATGTTTATCTCAAGGGCGAACTTTCGACGCTCCAGCGGGATATTACCGCAATTAAAATGGCAAGCGTCTCCGCTTCCGAACTCTCCGCGCTCAAAGCAGAAGTCAGTACGCTTCGGCAGGAGCTTAACGCCTTGAAGTCATTGTCGTCCGAAATCTCCACGCTTAAAACAGACGTAAGCGAATTGCTGAAAAAACTTTCCACGCTTAAGGCACCGCCCGAAGTCCAAACGCTTCAAGCGGACGTTAGCGCACTCAAGCAGACGATTGACGCTTTGAAGACCCCGCCCGAAGTCCAGACGCTTCAAGCGGACGTAAGCGCACTTAGGCAGACGATTGACGCGCTTAAGACGCCGACGACCCCGCCCGAAGATCAGACGCTTCAAGCAGAGGTAAGCGCACTTAGGCGGACGATTGACGCTTTGAAGACCCCGCCCGAAGTCCAGACGCTTCAAGCGGACGTAAGCGCACTTAGGCAGACGATTGACGCTTTGAAGACGCCGCCCGAAGTCCAAACCCTTCAA
>JAFQZB010000358.1 GCA_017406175.1 Selenomonadaceae bacterium
AGTAGAACGAACGTTTGCTTGGCTCAATCACTCCCGCCGACTCAGCAAGGATTACGAGTTAACTGCCGCTTCTGCTGAAACTTTAATCAAAATTTCTCATATCCACACTTTAATCAAACGTTTGTGAACACATGTTCTTATAATTCAGTTTGGTACAGTAAAGACGAATCGGGCACAGCGGAAAGTTTGGCTTACGCGTCGGGCAACGGCAAGATTAAATACTACTACACGCTCAGACAAAAGCTGAATCAAGATTGGCAATATGCTGGCACGGGTTGGCTCGACCGTAAGACAGCTCGGCAAAAAAACCAGCTTGCCATTTTCCAGAACGGCTGGAGCTACAACAACGACGGTAACGACACAAATAACAATGGCAAAGCGACAGGTCAAGGCGTTTGGCGCGTCAAAGAACTTCTTCCCAACGGCACAGAGGACAGCCTTTATCTTGACGAGAAAGACGACATCATTGACGGGAAAAACACGACCAAAAACAGATTCCTGCTGAAAGTACAGGGGGACATCGCAACGCATCCGCCTCAATATGTTTACGCCACAGCGGGCGAACTGTTGAACCAACTCGGCGGCTACACTCAAATCAGCGGTAGCACCGACTGGAAGAAAAACGACGCGACGCCATATATGCAAGTTAGCGCGGACGGAAAGACTTATTACCTCCCGAAGAGCCTCAGCGGTATCACGCTTTACGACGGCAAAGACCCCGCCCCGTCCGCTGCCAACAAAATTGCAATCAAGTACTATGATAACGGCACGGAAAAAGACGGTTATGCCGACCTCAGAGACAACCCCAAAAAATATTATCTGATGTATCAGGACGACATTGAAGGCAACGACACGACTTTGAATCCGATGTTTGTCGACGAGCTGGGCAACGTGCAGTACCGCCACAAGAGAGACGGCTCCGGCAAAGAGATAGACAAGAACGTTGACGGCTCCGTTGCTTACGAGACGATTGAGCCGACGATTGACCCGAATATTGACCCGAATATTGACCCGATTACTCATCAAAGCCCTGACCCTGCTTTGTTAAATCGAGCAATTAATGACTTAATCCTCACTTTCCCAAAAGCGGATACAGAGAATCTCAAAACCAGGGAGGACAAAATAACGTATCTTAAGGGGAAGTATGGGACAAACTATGACAATAAAGTTAAAGAACGCTTTGAGGCAGACTTCCCTTATTTGCTTGACGGAACTGTAAAATTCTTCGACAAGGACGACTTCAATCTCAAAACGTCAGTGTTTGATAATTTCCAGTTAGTCAAGATGACGGAGTATAGCTACTTGAACGAGCAGGGCGAAAACCGTTCGATAAATAACCTCTTTACGGTAGGAAGAGCCAAGAAGACCGATTAACGGTAGCAGTCAGTTCACGCGTCGCAGGGAATCCTTGCGGCGTTTTTATTTGACTGCTAAGTTGCCGTTTGCTACAATCGGTTAAAAATTTCGCGTGAGGCAAAGCACCCGACGCGAAGACTGATGTGTTTGCCGAGAAAATTTCGCTTGTGTGATTAATATAGAGGTGAGGCAATTCGAGAATTAGAAACAAAAGCAATATAAGGTAGCACGATGTAGTACAGCAACACAAAAAATTTAGCAGTACAGGCAATACAGGCAGTACAAGCAGTACAGGCAGTACAGGCAATACAGGCAGTACAAGCAGTACAGGCAGTACAAGCAATACAAAGCAGTACAAGCAATACAGGCAGTACAAAATTTTTTGGAGATGATTAAAACGACTACAAAGCTAAAAAAGTGTTTTGCTGTACTTCGTGCTAGAAGGGAGGTATTTAATCGACGCGGGCAAGTCGCTGTATTCTACGCCTTACTTATTCCTATATTCCTTTTTGTCGGCGGAGTAGGACTGGATCTGGGCTGGTACTATCTGAGCGTGTCGAGACTTCAGAACGCGGCGGACGCCTCTGTCCTCGTTGGAGCAAAAACCTTGACTAAAACCCATGACCTTTTCAAGGGCAAAAGCTACAAAGTCCAGCTCGTCGATAAGTTCCCTGCTGGTAGTCCCGCATACGACACGGCTGATAATTCTAAGAAAAACACGTCTGGCAAGCTCATAGATACAACGATAGGTGACGAGGCTGCTTTGGATTATGCAAAGAAAAATCTTGCGGATAATTCTTTAGGTTATGCGCCGCCGAGCTTATTTTCCGTTGCACAAGCGGCTAACGATGATTCTATTAAAGACGGCTACACCAGAGGCGACAATACAGTCACGATGAAAACGGGGCTATATCAAGACGGCGAAGATTATTTTTATGTCATTGGTCTCAACGAGAACATTCATCATTTCTTTATAGGTTTCCTTAAGGATATGAATGCTGGCGTTGTTTCCGTCGCGTTGATTTCTCAATCTATTACCGATGACCCAGGCGGCGGGAACGGCGGCGGTGAAGAGCCTCCTAACAAAGAATTAACTTTCGACGGAAATGGTGGTACTTTCTCTAAAGGAATCACTACATCTAAGGAAACTGTTGCTTCGCCAGATTCAATGGGTGAAGATGACACAATTACTTTAGTACCAGACGACGGTTTGCCTTCACGCGAAGGTTATACATTTGAAGGCTGGAGCACGGATAAGACCGGTAATGGCAAACATTATGATAACAACCAAAAATTAACTTCTGAAGAGCTTAAGGAATTACTTAAGGGCGGCGGCAGATTGTACGCCGTGTGGAAAGAAGTGGATCCTTATACTCCTGAGGAACCGCCACCCCCGCCTCCGCCGATTGAGCCGACATTAAAAGAAGGCAAAATAATTGATTTAAAACAGAACAAGGAATCAGGTGAGGACAGAGATTATAGTGACGATTCTAAGGGTTATAAAAGAGAAACCTTTGACATAGGTAATCTTTCAGATGATGTTTGTATTTCATTCTCTCCTGACGCTGTAAATCTCCGGGGCGAGGAATGGGATCCGACTTTTAATACAAAAAGAACTAGACAAGGACAATATGTAAACGATCCTGCCAATCATGCCTATAGGAATCCTTACGGTTCAAAGGTCTATCCCTCAAACGAAGACAAGAACGGCGATCCTTTCAGAGTGCACGGAATAATCAACATTAACGCTACGGCAACAGGAAAACCAAATGCCCCGCTTTATGTTGTCATTAAACCTGAATACAGTAATTTGACAGAAGAGTATAAGCCTAAAATAAAAGCTGATGGTAACTACACATCTGTACGCCAAATTGTAATCAACATAAACAGAGCACCGAGCGAGCGTCCGTTAATTTTTATCTACGATAAGCCTATGGTATCTAATCCCGATAGCAATGAATCTTTAACTATTAATGGCAAAGCAGGTAAAATGAGAGATCCTCTTCCTATCATCATTAATCTCAACTATGACTTTAAGGGAGGAATTTACGCTCCGAATGCTCCAGTTTTTATTAACGGTAACAGTCACAATTTTGACGGGTTCATTGTCGCTAAGGAGTTTGTTGATACTCAAGACTGGAAAAAGGCATTCAAGAATACTGGTGAACCTACAGAGCCATATGCCGAATTTAATGCTACGGGTAAACTTGATGAGTTATGCCCAGAGCACGGAAGAAATAACGAAAAGGGAAGACACAGAAACAGAGTACCGATTGATGATCAGCAGCTTAAAATGAATGGAAAGACTGTCGGCGATAATCACGGCAGTGTGTTATATAAAACAGACGGCAAAGGCAATTACTTAAGAGTTCAAATTAATTCGATAGAAACAGAATACAACCTCGGAACAGTGACGCCTAACAATTTTGGCTTAGCTCAACTGAATTTGCATAACCTCGCAGATGATTTCGGAGCAGACAATACTTTCATAACCAATCCGATTTCACTCCCCGTGCCAATTAATGGTCAGTCAACTTCGGCATTCAAAACTACTACGTAAAATTTTAATCGTTGTTTTATTATATTGGTTCGTCGTAGGGAAAAATCCTTACGGCGTTTTTTATTTGACTGCTAAGTAGTGGTTTGCTACAATCGATTAAAAATTTCGCGTGAGGTAATGATATGACGAAGAAAATAAAGAAGACGAACGCCGCCCGAATCCTTGACGGGCTGGACATTGCTTACGAGATAAAAACTTACGCGGTGGACGAGAGCGACTTATCAGCGGTGCACGTCGCCGAGGTCAGCGGACTTGATATTGAGATGATATTCAAAACGCTAGTAGCACGCGGCGACAAGTCAGGCATAATCATGGCGGTCATCGGCGGCGGCGAGGAACTTGACTTAAAGGCTTTGGCTAAGGCGAGCGGCAATAAGTCCGTGGAAATGATTGCGCTTAAGGAACTGTTGCCGTTGACGGGTTACGTTCGCGGAGGGTGTTCGCCTCTTGGAGCAAAGAAAAATTACCCCGTGTACCTCGACGCCCGCGCTATGACGTTAGAAAGAATTTCAATCAGTGCGGGACAACGTGGAATGCAACTCGTCCTTGCGCCGCAAGATTTAGTTAAGGCTGTTAATGCGACGGTCGCCGAACTTGTGCAATGATTGATAAGCTAAGGAATTTCTTCCGCGAGGACACAAGCAAGATTATCGGCGCGTATTTCGACGGGGAAAAGATTTTTATCGCACGGCTGACGGAGAAATTTGAGACGACGGAACTTGACGCACCCGACGCGACGATTGAGGAGCTTGCAGAAAAAATTTCGCTCGTGTGCAAGCAAAAGGGTTGGAAGGTGTCATCGGTGGGCTTTTGTCTTCGAGAGGGCGACGCAGTGACTTTTCAAACTGAGGTCGGCAACATTCCCGATAAGGAACTGCCCGCGATGGTCAAGAGTTGGGCACGGGCGCAGGCGGGCGCAGAGGCAGTGTTCTCGTTCGCTAAGGTCGGCGAGGAACTTTGGATGGAAACTCTGCCGCGTGCTAAGGTCGAAGAGTTCTACGCGACGTTCGATAAGTTCGGAATGAATTTGCGCGGCTTGTCCGTCATGCCCGCCGACCTGCTAGCTAAATCGCCGTTCGATAGGACAGAGTTTATATCGGAGGTCGTCCGCGACGAGAAATCCCCGAACCTTTTATCGGCGCGGGGCAGCGTGTGGAACTGGAAGAAGATTTCGGGCGTGGCGGCGGTAATTTTTTTTATTGCGTTGGTTATCAGCTCGGCAAAACTTTTCGTAGACTACGACGCGGCGGAAACCGAACTAAGCGCGGCAAAAATTTCAATCAATAACCTTCGCGAAGACCTAGCCTTAAAGGAGACTCTCGACGCGAACATTGACGAGCTTCACAGGCTAAACAACCTAGCCGCACAGGTTGTTACGAACAAAAACCTAAATCACCTAATCAATCTCGGAAAGCTTGCGGGGGGCGGCGTGCGTCTAACGAAAGTCCGCGTGGAAGAAAACTTCATGGAGCTTGAAGGCTTGACGGACAGAGCCGACGCCGTGAAAAATTACCTTGCCCGCGTGAAAGATTCTGTTATACAATCGGCGCGGCTTGAAAGTTCAGCGGAACGCGACGACGGAGAAATTGTCTTCGTGATTCGTGCGACGCTTTAAAATAAGAGGTGGGGAATATGGAACCCGAACAAAAAAATCTCATGAAGGAACTTTTAATCGGTGCACTTATCGTCGTGGTGATTCTTATCATCGGCACGTTTTGGATGGGAACCAGCGTAAACGAGGACAACGCCGAGGCAGTCCGCACGGTGAGCATTCTTTATCTTGATGAGCTTGCCGGAAGACGCGAACAAGTCGTTGCCAGCAAACTCAGCGACTATATCAACGACATGAATACAGCAATGGACTTGATGACCAAAGACGACCTAAG
Organism: Selenomonadaceae bacterium; assembly: GCA_017406175.1. Classification (GTDB taxonomy): domain Bacteria; phylum Bacillota; class Negativicutes; order Selenomonadales; family Selenomonadaceae; genus Quinella. The sequence continues at coordinate 5,803 of JAFQZB010000358.1, forward strand.
TAATGTGGAAAAGTTACAAGCTTATCAGGCAAGAATGAAGAGGACTTACGGCTTGGAGAAATTTGCCTTCGTGGACGCGGACGGCTTGATTCATACTTCCCACGGCACCAGAGGCGACATCGGCATATACAGCTTTGATTACAAGAACCTCACCGAGACGGAGATTTCAATCAAGAATCTTGAGAGCAACAACAAAAAGATAATCATCGCAATGCCTGCCGATAATCTGCCTTTCGTCGGCAAAACGCTCGTGGCTTGCTTCGTGGAGATTGATATTAATCGCATGTTGGAGGCAATGTCTCTGCAGACGACTAACAGCAATACGACCTTCTGCAACCTCTACACCAAAGACGGCGTGGCGTTGACGGGCGTTGTCTTAGGCGGGCGTTCGGCGGAAAGGAATTTGTTCTCGGCAATGGGGCGCGCGAAATTCGAGAAGGGCTACCAGCTCGACAAGATGAAGCGGGACTTCGAAAACGGCATTAAAGGGTTCGTCGCCTTCAACTACAACGGCATTAGGGAGACAATGTACTATATCCCGGTTCACGGCACGGATTGGGTATTGACTTATCTGATTCGCGAGAGCGTCATAAGCGAGCAAATCGACTCCATTACCGACGGAATCATCACGCGGAGCCTAGTTCACTCGGTCGTGACGGCTTTGGTTTTGGTCGCTATGTTTATCCTCGTGATTACGCAACTAAGGAAGGCAGCCAAAGCCCGCCTTGAAAAAGAGACCGCCGACGCCGAAAACCGCGTTAAGCAACAGGAGCTTGAGGAGCAACTTGCACTTCAGGAAGAACTTTTAGCGCAGGAACAGGAAAAGGCTCAACAGGACATCATGATACGAGCCTTGGCTAGCGATTATCGCAGTGTCTATTACGTCAATCTTGCTGACGATTCGGGCATTTGCTATCGCGGCGACAGTGGGTTAAAAGGTGCCCTTGCCGAGGGCGAAGGCTTTAAGTTCAGCAGACGATTCACCGAGTACGCAAATCTCTACGTTACCGCTGAATATCGCGACGACTTCTTAAAGTTCATTGAGCCGGAAAACATACGCGAAGCCTTGGAAAATTCCGCCGTGATAATGTACCGCTACTTGGCAAATCGCAACGGCAAGGAAAGTTACGAGATGATTCGCATGGCAAGCGTTATCGCCGACGACGGCACTAAGATTTCAAATCACGTTATCGGCGTGGGGTTCACTGATATTGATAACGAAATGCGCGACGCCTTAGCCAAGAGCCAAGCCCTAAGTGACGCCCTAAAGACTGCGGAGGAGGCTAGCAAGGCTAAAACGGCGTTCCTTTCCAGCATGAGCCACGAGATTAGAACTCCAATGAACGCGATTATCGGACTGGATAGCTTAGCACTGCACGAGCCAGGCATATCAGCCACGACCCGCAGTTACCTAGAGAAAATCGGCACCTCGGCACAGCACCTACTCAGCCTGATAAACGATATACTGGACATGAGCCGCATAGAGTCGGGGCGCATGACCGTCCGCAACGAAGAATTCGCCTTCCCTAAGCTAATCGAACAGATTAATACAATCTTCAGCGGGCAATGCAAGGAAAAGAAACTCGAATACAACTGCCACGTCAAAGGCGAGCTTGACGAGTACTATATCGGCGACAGCGTCAAACTGCGGCAGGTGCTGATTAATATCCTAGGCAACGCCGTTAAGTTCACGCCCGAAGGCGGCAAGGTCGATTTAATCGTGGAGAAGACTGCGAGCTTTGATAAGAAATCGGCGATTCGATTCACGATAAAGGATACGGGCATTGGCATGAGCAAGGATTACCTGCCGAAGATTTTTGAAGCCTTCAGCCAAGAGGATTCGACTGCCACGAACAAATACGGCAGCTCTGGATTGGGCATGGCGATTACAAAAAGTATCGTCGAGATGATGAACGGCAAAATCGAAGTCGACAGCCAAAAGGGAGTTGGCACAACCTTTACCGTCACTGTTACCCTAATGGATTCGGATAAACAAGACGCGGCAAAAGATGATGTTGAGATTCGCCCGCACGAGATGAACGTTTTAATCATTGACGACGACCCGATTGCCTGCGACCATGCTAAGTTGGTTTTGGAGAAGGCAGGCATTGCGGCTGAAACTGTTTTATCGGGCAAGGAAGCTATCGAGATGGTCAAGCTCCGCCACGCACGCCGCGAGCCGTACAACTTGATTATCGTTGATTGGCATATGCCAGAAATGGACGGCGTGGAAGTCACGAAACAAATCCGCGAAATTATCGGCAACGAGACGGCGATTATAATTCTGACGGCTTACAACTGGGACGACATCATCGACGAGGCAATAGCCGCCGGGGTTGATAGTTTCATTGCTAAGCCGCTCTTCTCTGGCAATCTGATTGAGGAATTCAAGAAGGCTCTCAAGAAAAAAAATCTCAGCGCAGCCGAGACGAAGACTAAAGCCGACTTAGCGGGCAAGAGGATTCTTTTAGCGGAGGATATGCCCGTCAACGCCGAAATTATGATGATGGTTTTGCAAATGCGCGAGATTGAAGCCGACCTAGCCGAAAACGGGAAGATTGCCCTTGAGAAGTTCGAGAACTCGCCCGAAGGATACTACGCCGCAATCTTAATGGATATGCGAATGCCAGAAATGGACGGCTTGGAGGCGACGCAACGAATCCGAGCCTTAGACAGGAAAGACGCAAAAACCATTCCGATTATCGCGCTGACTGCTAATGCCTTTGATGAAGACGTTCAACGCTCTTTGCAGGCGGGATTGAATGCGCACCTAAGCAAGCCCGTCGAGCCTGATGTTTTATTCGAGACGCTGGAGAACATGATTAAGGATTAAAAGACTTTCCCCGCCGAGTTGCGGGGCTTTTTTATTGCCGAAAATTTTTGTCCAGGCGTCATTGCTAAGAAATTTGGCTGTAAGTTATTATCCAAGAAATTATTTGTCGGATTGGTTATGTTTTTTGGGAGGAGCGGATTTTTATGGAAGCTCTTAATTTCGACCTTCAACGTTTTGCAATAGTGCCTACCCTCCTTACTGGTGAAGATGGTAATGGCGTTCGTTATTGGAATACGATTCCAGGCGCGGAAGTAATTGGATTTGGCAACACGTTTTTCGTCAATCATAGAGCTGGTTGCGTGATTCAATGTAGTAATGTTGATTCTCATGTTTACAACGATACAGTGGCTCCTAATGTTGTAATCAACGGTGACGGCGGAAATGATTATCTGATAAATGACGGAACTAATGTTAAAATTTACGGTAACGGCGGACAAGATAAGCTTTATAATCACGAATTAGGCAAGAACACAAAGATTTACGGTGGCGCGGATGACGATTACATTGATAACAGAGCAGATAAAGTTTTCATTGACGCAGGTACGAATAATGATTATGTTTGGAATAACGGCGAAAATGTTGATGTAACTTGCGGTTCCGGTGACGATACCGTAAGAAACAGCGGCTTGAGGGCGGTAATCAACGGGGGCGATGATGAAGATTCAATTCGCAACTATGGTTTTATGGCTCAACACTCGACGGTGGCGACAAAGATGATATTATTGAAAACTTTGCCAATAACATTTCAATGGTAGGCGGCGAGGGAAACGATAGCCTCCGAAACGACACCTACGAAGGTGAAGCAAAAAAAGTTACTATTAACGGCGGCAAAGGCGACGATTACATCAGCAACAACGGCTCGCAAGTTTCAATCGATGGCGGCACGGGCAATGACAGCTTATCGGGCGGCTCTGGCAAGGATACCCTTTCTGGCGGAGACGGCGACGATAAACTCCTCGGCGGCACGGGCAACGACAGCTTATCGGGCGGCTCTGGCAAAGATACCCTGTCGGGTAGCACGGGCGATGATAAACTCCTCGGTGGAGCTGGAAATGACAGCTTAAGCGGTGGCGACGGAGCGGATACGTTCATTTATGAGGCGGGCGACGGCAAGGACATTATCTACAGCTTCGCAAACAACGACACCTTGACGATTGATAATCTAACCTACACTTCTTCTTATAACACGTCGACGGGCTTGATAAAGTTTACAGTTGCCAATGGTTCCATTACTTTTAAAGATTTTACCGCAACAACCTTCCACATTAATAACGACACGTATAAAATCACTAACGGTAAGTTTAAAGCTTGTTGAAGAACTACTCCACGTCACGTATAAAAAAATCCCCGCCGTCTCGTACAGTGGGGATTTTTTTGTCGTCAATGATTCAGCTTAAGTCGGGCGTTTGGAAAGTTCAGCGTGGCAAAGTAATCGTTAAGCGTCTCCGCTCGGCGAATCATCTCAACCGCACCGCTCTCCCTAATCAACAGTTCCGCACTCCTAAGCTTGCCATTGTAGTTAAAGCCCATAGCGTGACCGTGTGCGCCCGTGTCGTGAATGATTACAACGTCGCCAACATCAATCTTCGGCAGGTGGCGGTCGATTGCGAACTTGTCATTGTTCTCGCAAAGCGAGCCAGTCACGTCGTAAATCTCGTCGCAAGGCGCGTCTTCCTTGCCCAAAATCGTTATGTGGTGATAGGCGTCGTAAAGGGCGGGGCGCATCAAGTCCGACATGCACGAATCAAGCCCGACGTATTGTTTGTAAGTGTTCTTCTTGTGCAAGACTGTCGAGACGAGCCAACCCGCCGGACCAGTAATCGCACGCCCGCTTTCCATTGCAAGTCGAATATCGCCTAAGCCAACGGGAACAAGTATTTCGTGGAAGAGTTCCTTAATGCCGTCGCCAATCGTCTTTAAATCAACGGGCAACTCATCGGGGCGATAGGGAATGCCCAAGCCGCCGCCCAAGTTCACGAACTCAAATTTTATTCCAAGCTCGGATTTAATCTTCGCGGCGAGTTCAAACATAATCCGCGCCGTGTAAATGAAAGTCGACGCCTTGCGCTCATTGGAAGCAATCATCGTATGCAAGCCGAAACGTTTAATGCCCTTGTCGAGGCAAATCTTGTACGCCGCAAAGATTTGTTCGCGGGTCAAGCCGTACTTAGCTTCGGCGGGGCGTCCGATAATGTCGTTGCCGTCGTTCATGATGTCGGCGGGATTGTAGCGGAAGGAAATTATTTCGGGCAAGCGGGCGTTTCGTTCAAGGTAGTCAATGTGCGTTATGTCGTCTAGGTTTATAATCGCGCCCAGGTCTAGAGCTTTGCGGAATTCTTCGGCGGGCGTGTCGTTGGAAGTCAGCATAATCTTTTCGCCGACGACGCCAGCCGCTTGACTGATAAAGAGTTCGGCGATTGAACTGCAATCCGTGCCCGCGCCGTCATGAGCCAAAATCTCGACGATATAGGGATTGGGCGTCGCCTTAACTGCAAAGTGTTCGCGGAAGTCTGGTGCCCAACTGAATGCCTCGCGCAGGCGGCGGAAGTTCTCGCGGATGTTCTCCGGCTCATCGCCGTGGCCCGAGATCAGGTTCAGGCTGCTGAGGTATCCCGTGCTTACCCCGCCGAGGCGCGTCGTGAAAGCGTG
>JAFQZB010000359.1 GCA_017406175.1 Selenomonadaceae bacterium
ATTTAATAATCTTTTTATATTTCGTGGATTATTAAAAATTATTTTCGAATTAAAATTGAACGAAAGAAACAAAAAGCTAAGCTCATCATTAACTTTAGGAAACAAAAGTTTTATTTTTCACTGAAAAATTAATAGTTTTATTCTTTTTATCATAAAACCACCTCTTGTATTACGTGAAAGAATCTTAAGTTAAGTGTCGCTTCTGTGCGGGAGCCATTCGATATGGATTTTAATTTCCTCGTTGGCTTTGGCGTCTATGGTGTATGTGTAAGAGTCATTGAGCCAAGCGGGAGTAAGCGTGTCGAATATTGGCTTATCGTTTATCGTGAGTTTCGTGTAGTCTATCCAATGGGGAATGCGTTTGGCGTTGTTTTCGGGGTCGCGGACATCCAGTCCCCTAAGCCTTAACTGAATTTGTCCATCTGCTGTAGTCTTGGCGATGAAATCCAATTGCCCCGCGTAAGATTCAAGCTGATAACCCACGCCGCCCTTTTGCAACCATTTTGGCTTTTTTAACGTTGCTTTGTCGTCAGAGACGGAAACGATTTGGAAATCGCCCGCTTTCGTCAGCAACTTAGTATCTATTCTAGCAGTGATAAAAGGCTTGAAACTGTCAGGGATTGAGCTTTCGACTTTAACGGGCGGCGGAGGCGCAATTTCGATTGTGTCAGCTCTGTGCGGAAGCCATTCGACATTGATTTTGATTTCCTCGCCTGCTTTTACGTTCATAGTGTAACGGTAAGGCTCATCGTGCCAAGTGGGCGTGACTTTGTCTAATATCGGCTCATCGTTTACTGTCAGCTTGGCGTAATCTATCCAGTAAGGAATTCTTTTGGCGTTGTCTGGGGGGTTGCGAACATCCACGCCTTTTAAAATTAACGTTATTAGTCCGTTCGCCGTTGCTTTAGCGATAAAGGTCAATTCTCCGTTCAAAGACTGAATCACGTAGCCTATGCCGCCCTTTTGGAACCAAGCTGGCTTATCTATTCTTGCCTTGTCGTCGGACACTGAAACGATTTGGAAATCGCCCGCCTTCGTCGCCAGTTTAATATCTATCCTACCGATAAGAAAGTTTTTGAACTTACTAATCTTCTTAAGGTAATGGTCATTAACTTTTTTATCAGTATCTTTTTTCTCGCTATCAATAAGGTTAAAGAGAAACGGCAATATCGCCGCCGAATCATCAGATATTTTAGCGAACTCGCTGTGTAAAACTTTGAAGAACTCTTCGCTATCTAGTTCTTTTCTGGCCTCTTTGGTTTGACTAAGGCACCCTGGGAAATGACCTTTTAAAGCCGCTAAGCAATAAATAGGATTTTCCGATAAAATTTCGTTTTCCTTTTCCATTTCATACAAAGCCTTAGCAAAGTCTACGAAAGAAGAGAACCAATACCAACACTGTTCCCTTGATTCCCTGACCGTTCGCCATATAGAATGACCATGGTATACTCTGTAGAAATAAAGTGGCGTTGTGATTCGCAAAAACCGCCTCGCGTGGCAATAGATATTGATAACTCCGATAAAATCTCCCGCATTGGATAAATTTGGAAAGAGGATTTTGTTTTTGGCTAAAAAATCGCGTCGAACAAATTTTGACCAACAAGCACGGAAGTTTCCTTCGCCGGGTTCAAGGAGAAGTCGACTAAGATTCTTGTTTGGATCGTCAACAGTCAACTCTGTACGGATGTTAGATAGTTTTCTGCTCATGACATCTCTGGTCAGCGAAATATCATTCGGCGCATTTAAACGATACCAAGAAGCTGTGTATACTACTTCAGCGTCATAAAGGATTGCCGCTTTATACAAAGAATCAAGCGCGGTACCTAAAAGCATGTCGTCGGCGTCCAGAAATTGAATATACTCGCCTCGCGCCAACATTATTCCGATATTTCGTGGGACATTGCCGCCACCGCCCGAATTCTTTTCCGTCTTTGTAAGCTTGAGCCGCCCGTCAAACCTCGGCGCGTAACTTTCGACGATAGCAGCTGAATTATCCGTCGAGCAGTCGTCCACCACGATTACTTCATAGTCTTGGAACGTCTGAATCAAAAGACTTTCCAGACACTCGCCGACGAATTCCGCCGCGTTGTACATCGGGATAACTACGGATACCGCATAGTTCTTTCGAGAGGGCAGACTATCTCCAGACAAGACCCTTGCTGTATCGTCGTCAACCCACGGCGTCTTTATGAAATAATCCATGAACAACTGAGTGTATAGATCTCTGCTATCCATAACAAAGCAAATTCTACTTGTCGCGTAATGGTAAATCTTTTCCTCAATCGTCAATTCGTCTTCACGTTTTGCATGTAAAACAAAGCGATTGAACTTCAACGGCAATTTCAGGTACGTGGTCGAGAAGCAATAATTCAAAATGTCTTGATCGAGATACTTAAACTGCGGATGCTCGCTGATGAATTTCATTCCAGCTAATATGGTAACTTCTTTCTCGCGAAGAACTTTCAAATTCAATAGCATGATGCCAGCATTGAAATAGTCCTCTGGATTTACAACACCTTCTCCGCAAATAGTTATGTATTTTTTTAACCTTCCAATAGAGGCGTCTCTATCCTTAACTTGATAGAATTCAGAAACTGCACCAAGTGGTTTATCTCCCAGTTCAATCTGCCAAAACTCCAAGATGTCAAATTTAATGATAATGTCCGAGTCCAGATAAACTACCTTTTCTATTTCCTGCGGAAAAAGATTAA
>JAFQZB010000360.1 GCA_017406175.1 Selenomonadaceae bacterium
GACGCGGCGAAGACCACCGAGGCAGACGCAGTTCATCCGGGCTACGGTTTCCTGTCCGAGGATGCAGATTTTGCTCAAATGGTCGTTGATGCGGGCATGACGTGGATTGGTCCCTTGCCTGAAACGATTAGGCTTGTCGGCGACAAGGACGCGGCTCGCAATTCAATGATTCCTTCGGGCATTCCCATGTCGAAAGGCTCCGAACCGCTGACAAGCAACACCATGGCAGTTAAGGCGGCGGCTGAGGTCGGTTATCCTGTCATCTTGAAGCCCGTAAGCGGCGGCGGCGGCAAGGGCATGTTTATCGTCCGCAATGAAGAGGAACTTCATCACGTGCTCGGACTCGTCGACGTTAAGCAGAACAGATTCTATTTCGAGCACTACATTGAGCATTCGCGGCATATTGAAGTTCAGGTCGTGGCGGATAACTTCGGTAGCGTGATTCACCTTGGCGAGCGCGAATGTTCGATTCAACGCCGCAATCAAAAACTTTTGGAAGAGTCGCCGTCGATAGCCTTAACGCCCGAAATGCGCGAACGCGTCGGCAAGCTTGCAGTCAAGGCGGCGAAATCCGTTCACTACTCGAATATCGGAACCGTTGAATTTCTCCTCGACCTTGCGACGAACGAGTTTTACTTCATGGAGATTAATCCGCGCATTCAAGTCGAACACGGCATAACCGAGGCCGTAACTGGCATTGACTTGGTAAGGACGCAGATTAAAGTTGCGTCGGGTGAGCCGCTTGACTTCACGCAGGCTGATGTTAAATTCACGGGGCACGCTATCGAGTGCAGAATCAATGCCGAAGACCCCGACCGCAAATTCATGCCCACGCCCGGCAAGATTGAATTCCTCCACGAGCCTTCAGGTCCTCGCGTTCGGTTTGATAGCGGAGTGACGGCGGGTTTGTCCATCGAACCTTACTACGACTCCTTGATTGCAAAGTTGATTGTTCACGGCAGGACACGCGGCGACGCAATCAGAATCATGAGGCGGGCTTTGAATGAGTTCATGCTTAAGGGCGAAAACAATTTCGTTAAGACGACCGTCCCGCTCCATCAGCACATACTTGACGACGAATGGTTCTGCACGGGCAACATCGATACGCAGTTTATAAAGAAACGTCTGCCGATATACGCGGCGGCTCCGAAGAAAATCACGCTTGAAGACAAAATGGATCCCGACCTCGCCGAACGACTTGCACGCGGCGGAGGACGCATCGACATCGACTACGCATAAAAAATTTCTTCGGTGATTGGTGATTGGCTCTGGCTGATTGCTAATCACTTTTTTTGTTTGACAATGAAGGAACTTTAGCAAGACAAGCGAATAGTAGCTAATAATTTCTTTGAAACGGTTGGCAGCAAGGGCTGTCAACGCAAAATAATTTTTCGGACAAGGGGAGGCGGCGAAAGTGATTCGTGTTTTGATTGCTGATGACTCGGCTTTTATGCGAAAAGTCCTCTCTGATTTATTCAACAGTCAAAGCGACTTCCAAGTCGTCGGGACGGCGGTAAACGGTCAAGACGCAATCGAGAAGGTAAAAAGATTTCAGCCCGATGTGTTGACACTTGATGTTATTATGCCGGTCATGGACGGATTGAACGCACTGGCAGTTATCATGGAGCAATGCCCGTTGCCGGTGGTTATGGTCAGCTCCACGACGCAGAAGGGCACGAACGAAACTATTCGAGCTCTGGCGTTGGGTGCGGTGGACTTCGTGAGCAAGGCGGGCGGTGCCATTTCCAAAATCGACACGATAAAGGATGAGATTCTAGC
>JAFQZB010000361.1 GCA_017406175.1 Selenomonadaceae bacterium
ATTTGTACGTCGAGAGCTTGGACGGTATCATCGCCGGTCATTTTTATACTATCTCAGACGGCACGCGCTCCCGATACCTGCGTTCTAAGGCGATTGCCAGCAATGACGGCTTGGCGGATGTCATGTTCGACGAGCCCATTAATTGTACTTTCAACTTGAACAAGACCTATCTTTATCGTTCGACTGCCGTCATAGAGGAAGGGTGCGCCGGCGGCTCCAGCACTCAACGCGAATCTGTTTTCTCACCAGGCATTCTCTGGCAGGGCGTCTCTAGCTCCGTCGTCCAAACTTTGACCCTTAACACTTCCCAATCAAACGCCGCCGATTTCGAGCTCAAGGGCGACTGTGCTTTTGCCGCGGACGGCTTCTTTACTCTTGCTTAAGGAGATGATTTTATGGCTTATGACATCATCGCGGCTCGCGGCTACGGCTCGGCTGAAGCTGGCGACGCCACCAATCCCGCCTCGATTAATCACTTCGCCGCGGTCTCGGCTGTCGGTGCCAACTCAATCACCGTCGACGACGCCACCAACTTCCCTGCTGGTACTGAAATCCTTATGCATATCGCCGGCGCGCAGACTTCTTCCGCGCTAGCCGCAAACCTCGGCTCCTACAAGTTCGCTAAAGTTATGGGTGTCAGCGGCAATGTCCTTACTCTTTCCACCGCACCCATTAGCGCGAGCCCTTCAGATTATTTTTATCAAGCCGTCTCCGTCCCGCATTACCAGACGCTTACCATTTCTGAGACGATTAGCCCGCCCGCCTTCTCAAATGGCGTCGGCGGTCTTTTAGTTTTCAAGGCTCAAAAGGTCGTCTTCAGCGGCGCGATTAATCTGGTCGATAAGGGGCTGACTAATGCCGACCACCGACCCTTAACCACACAAGAAGACGGCGGAATCCTTGATACCGCGCAGTTGTCCGCCTACGAGAACGAGGCGACCGCTAACAATCTGACGATCCAAAAGGGCGACGGCGCATGCCTTATCCTCTCTAAACGGATTGACTTCGCAAGCTCGGCGCGTATCGGCGACCCCAATTTCCACGGCATCGCCCGCTGTCGAAATGCCGACGATTCACTCGGGCGCAACTCTTCCTACACCAATATCGGCGGCTCCTCTATCGCTATTGTCGCCGAAACTATCAGCTCTTTTTCAGCTAATATTATCAGCAAATATCGTTCAAAAACTTTGGAGGCGGGCAAGGGGCTGGCTCGCGCTTATATCGCTACCGAAAGTCAGTTGCCCTTCGACGAAGGGCTTTACTCCTATGACGTTATTTCTAAGCCCGAACGCCTCGCCGAGGAAACTCTCATCTCCGATTGCGGCGACGGTTCCGACGGCATCGCCGCTACCCGCCTCCATAATTCCTACGCGAAGGTCTCGGCTATCAGCGGCAAGACTTTTTCCCTAACCAATATCACGTCCGACGGCGTCGCTCAGTTCAAAAGGGACGCGCTCGTCATGATTCACGCCTCCCAGCTCAATTCCAAAAACCCTAATCACGTCGGTCGCTTCATAATTGCCAAGGTCGTCGGCATTACTAACGACACTTCCGGCAACCTAAAATCTATCACGCTCAATCATTCCCTAGACGAGCTAGGACTTGTCAACTTCACTACCGAGAAATATCTTTTTCAGGCTATTGCCATTCCGCAATACAGCTCCTTCAACGTCAGCAGTTCCAGAACGCCCAAATTCGACAACGGGCGCGGCGGCATTTTCGCTATCGCGGTTAATGGAATTTGCGACCTGCGCGGCAAGGTTATCGACGTCGAGGGCAAGGGCGGCAATACTTATTCCCCAACTTACACGTCCAACGCCCGCATGAAGCACCGTCTGCCCATTGGCGAAGGGCACGGCTCCGTTTTTATCCTCGCTAAGACTTTGAAGCTCGATTCTTCAACGAGAATAGGCGCGACTTACAGCGGAAATTCATACGGCGGAGCTAGTAACACTCATGCGGGCGGCGGTTATCGTGGCAAAACTGCTACTAATCAGGACGAACGCGGCGG
>JAFQZB010000362.1 GCA_017406175.1 Selenomonadaceae bacterium
ACAGATATACTTCTTGGTGAACCTGAATGCTTTGAAATACTTAATAATCTAGGCTCCACAGAAAGTAACTGATTATTTTTAACGCGAGCGATTGTCAAAAGTGGTGATTCATCATAGAAATAAATAACAGTTTCAGATTTATTGCCGTTTACTGTTACGCCTTCAACATATTTACAAGGAAGAATGGGAGCATTAAGAATCAATGGAGCACCATTGTTATAATTAAGATATTTGCAGACTTCAGTCATATCGACTCTTAATATTGTGCACATCATCTTGCGAATAAAAAACAAAATTAACTCTTTCATTGCTGGTGAAGGTTGAGCATTACTGCCAGAGGGCTTGCCGGTAATGTGGCGGAAAATAACGCCAACCGTAATGTGTCTGTTACCGATTACCCATTCAGAAACACACGCTGTTAAAATTGCTTTGGCAAACATAGTAAGCGGCGTTTTGTCCGTATATTCATCAATAAGCTCAAGCCAATAAGGAGTAATAATTTCGCCGACTTTAGGAAAATTTTTAACCTCGACGATTTCGCCACCTTCTTCAAATAAAACATGATATTCTTCGGGCGTACGTCTGAAAAGCTCTTTAGTTAGCTTATCATTGGGCATAACCAACATCTTAGCTGGAATTAATCTGATAGATTTACTCTTTTTTTCGGGTTCTGAATCCTCGTTTTTTTGCTCGGAACGTGTCGCCGCTTGCTGGAGATTTGTCGCAGTTCTGTTCTTGATAGACGGAGATTTGTCGCACTTTGTCGCACTTGCTAAAAGATTTGTCGCACTTTGACAAAAATCGGCGATTTGACGAGGCGAATAGAGATTATACCCTGCTCCAGTTGTGTGAGCAGGGACTAAAATTCCATTTTCTGCCCAACGCTGAATGGTTTTGCGGTTGACACCGAGAATTTTGGCGACCTCGTTTGTTTTGAGATATTTTTCGGCTTTCAAATAGTTCACCTCCTCGAATAAAGAGAAAAGACGACACTCGTTTTGCTCGTGAACGTCGCCTTTTTGAAAAATCCGCTTAGTTTGCTCTTGCCAAAAATTTTATTGCGATATAGAATACATTTAGCTCGTTAAGAGTGAATGTGTTTGCGACATTCGCGATTAACAATATGAGTTGCAATAAAGTTTCGGGTTTCCAATGAATATAACGGTTCACGGGAAAAGCTCTACGATGTTTACTAGACACGTGGAGCCTTTATTGCGTTTAGAAAGAATTTATCGGCTTGATTTACATAAATTGAAACTTATGGTATGATTGTATTACAAAGCCTTTGCTATTTTAAACGTATATCAATGTAAAGTCAATAAAAAAATTTTTATGGAGGAATGTAAAGTGACAGAAGAGCAAATGGAGGAATTAAAAAAAATGGCTCAACAACGTCGTGAAGAAACTAAAAAAACTCTCGTCTCGTTACGTCTTACGAACAAAACTTTAACAAAGGCAAAGAGTCTGGGAAAAGGATATACTGCTATTCTAAGCCGTTTGTTAGATATAGCGATAGAAGACCCCGAAATGTTAAAGAAGTGCGTCTGACAACAAGCGATTTTTCTCGAAAAAAAAACACCGTTGCTCACGATGTCGGTTGTTTAATTATTATGCGGGAATTGATGAATAAAATTGTTCTTGGAAACGATGAATATAATTCTGTACCGTAGTATGCGAACTGCCAGAACGTCTTTCCAACTCTCCAACTGAAATATTTTGATTATGGATTTTCAGCTGAATAATTTTGCAACCGACACTATCCGAATCCAAATACGAATATTGTTTGAGTGCGAACAACAAATTTTGATAGCCGGACAATTTTACTTTGAGAGAATGTAAAGTGCGCTCGTCTGCCTTGCCGTATTCTTCGAGGAAAACTATTAGCCGTTCCAGCGTAAAAACAAGCGTTCCGACTTTGTTTCGCGAGAAAACATCATCGGCAGGTAATTCAAAGTCAATCAAAGTCGCTATCTCCTGCAAGAACTTGTCCCGCCAACGTTGTAAACCGTTCGGATGAACGTTTAGTTCCAAGCCTATTTTGGTAAATGAATGACCAAGACGATATTTGTTGTAAAGGAATTTAAATTCTTCGGACGAAGCATCTGCAAGAACTGCCGCGACAATTAAGTCATTGTTATCAAGCGTAAGCACTCGCAACTTCAGTTTCCAGATTTTCTCCGAATCGTGCCGGATACAAAACAAGTGGAGAAAATTGACTTCTTCGTTCGTCCAGTAGTCGTTTTGAAAGAAGTGAATGAGAGCCTGTTTTGCAAGGGTGATTTTCATTTTTGGTATAGAAGAGTTCAATAACACCAACTCCCTAGTCTTTAACCAATAACATATCCTCTAATTCATGTGTGATTGAACGCAGATAATTGATAAAATCGAGTAACTTGGCGCGTTCTTCTTCGCTGTAACGATAAATTGCGATTTCTTTTGTCAGTTGCGCAATATAAAAGTCGGACATGGACTTGTAGTCGTGAATAATGTGTGCCATCGGGGAAATATCGCAGAAAGCCAGCAGATGTTCTAAGGAATGGCAACGGTTTTGCAAATCGGAAATTCTTTTAGAATCAGCTTGAACTTGCTTTTTCAGTGTAACGTAATCGGAAGGATAAACTTCGATAATGCGTTCGACGTTTGGACTATTTTTGTGCTCGTTAGGAGCTTTTGAATTCAAAATAGAAGTCACCACCAAAAGTATAATAGAAAAATAACAAAAACCGCATGAAGTCTAGCACAAAAACGAAAAAAAGCAAGGGCAACCTGTCCTTGCTTAATTTTCTATATTATCAGAAAGAGTTATCGAGAAGAAGCCGCTCGACTGGTGCACTCTTCCAACATGTTATGAACGTCTTCCTTACTCGGAACGGTCGGAGAAAATTTGATAATAGTAGTGGAAACGTTATCTTTGCTGAATCCTTCGTC
>JAFQZB010000032.1 GCA_017406175.1 Selenomonadaceae bacterium
ACGACGAATCCACTTAGCCGCCGTCGGGTTCTTCGCAATGAGTTCGTCGCGTTCTTCGGGCGACAGAATCAACTTGCCGTTATCAGTCGGCTTGCTCCCGTAAACCATTTGCGGCACGGTGTAAATCTGTTCGCCGAGCCAGCGGACGTAAGTTTGCTTGCCGGTTCGGGCGAAGTGATTCGGATAGTCGTTGCAGTAGAAATCCTTGACTTCAACCTCTATGTAGCCGGTCATTTCTTCATCGTAAAGCTTAACCATTATTTGTCCTCGTAATGTCCTCTGCAGGATAGCACGATAGTTTCATCGCCCTGAACTTTATAAACCAGTCGATTAGCGTCATCAATGCGCCGCGAATAAGCTTCTTGGTGCTTAAGTCTTTCGGGCTTGCCGATACCGTTCAACGCGCCGTCGCGTTCTATGCTCTGCAAAAGCTGATTGATTCGGCGCAAGGTTTTGCGGTCTTGCATTTGCCAATAAAGATAATGTAGCCAGCCGTCGTCCTCGAACGAAAACTTACCCATTGACAATGCCTCCGAGGTCTTCAAGCGAGGCTCCGCCAGCAATCGCATTCAGTTCGTCCAGCGTGGCAACAACGCAATATTCCGAGGCTTCAGATTGGTCAAGCTTAGCAAGATACTTGGCGTTGTTAATGCACACCTCAAACTTATCAATGCCGCGCAACTTGACTTCCTCAACGAAATAATCCCACTCAAGCGGCGAAAACGTTATCGGCTCTTTGATGAGTTTTGGTTCAGGCAATGGTTTGCGCCACGGGTTTTTGATTCGTTTCATGATAGGCTCCTTTCAATCGGAGGAAATGCGCAGTTGGTGGACGGCACTTTGCTCAATGTCAATATCAGAGTCGGTGCGCAGGAAAGTTTCAAAGGTCTCGTTGGTCTTGGTGTTGACTGCCTCAACGTGCACGCCCGACGCGTCGACTTTGAACGTAACCTTAATCGGGGTATCGCGGCTGGTGTTGGGCGGCAGATTTACGATAAGTTCGCCGAGGAGTTTAACGTTATGGGCGGGGTCAGTAGCTTGCGGGTTACCCTCCTCGTCGACGCAGGGAATCAGCGTATCATCAGTGGACATGTTCTCGAAGGCACGCAGGCGGACGAGTTCTTGATTGTCTTCAAGCGGGTAATAAGTCTTCGTGAAGACGGCAGGCATTTTCTCCCCAATCTTGATGAAGTTTTCCAAAACGTATTTGTGCTTAGCCCCGTTCATGTCGACGACGCCCGGCCCGAACGAACGCGGCGTTTGGTCTTCGACGGTAAATTTGCTCGTGAGCTGTTCGGCGCGTTGAGTGTCGCCGCCAGAAGTCTCATCGCCCGCCGAGGACAGGCTATCGACTTCCTCAACCAACATGCTAGCATAAATCGCCGCGCCTTTAGCAACTGCTTGGTCGGGGTCGTGCTGTTGAACTTTGCCAGGGAAACGGGCTTCGACTGCCTCAATAATCATCGGCATATAAGTTGAGCCGCCGACAAGCAGGACAGTATCAATCGATTCAGAGGAAACTTTTTCTAAGGTCGCGTCAACAAAATTCATCGTCCGCGCCACGAGGTCGGAAGTCATCTGCTCAAAGTCCGAACGCTTGATAACAATTTCAGTTCGCGAGCCGTTCACGTCGATACGAACCTTAGCGGATTGCTTTTTGCTGAGCTTGCGCTTAGCCTCTTCGACTTTGGAGCGAATGTCCTGCCGAGTCTCCGCCTCCACGTCTTCGGGTTGCAAGCCGTTATCGTCACAGCACGCCCGCAAGATATGGTTATAAAGTCTGTCGTCCCAATCCTTACCGCCGAGCCGGTCATCGCCGCTTGTCGCCAGCACCTTAATCTTTTGAACGTCGCGCCCCGAATCGTTCTGCGTCATCGACATTTTTAAAACAGTCACGTCGAAGGTACCGCCGCCGAGGTCGTAGACGAGAACCGTCCTATCCTCCTGAAATTGTCTGGCGCAATAACTCAAAGCCGCCGCTGTGGGTTCGTTAATCAAGCTGAGCACGTGAAGCCCTGCCAGTTCGCCCGCCTGCCGAGTCGCGGAACGTTCTTCAAGCCCGAAGTAAGCCGGCACTGTGATAACCACGTCTTCAATCGTGCCGCCTTGCGCCTCTACCAGATTTTTAAGCCGCGTAAGAATCAACGCGCTAATCTCAACGGGCGTATAAATCTTGCCGTCGAACTCGTAAGTTCGGGTGTCGCGCTTGCCAATCTCGCGCTTGACGAATTGCACGACGCGTTCTCCGTCAGTCTCAACATTCTCCTTAGCCGCTTGCCCGACAACTACATTGTTTTCATTCTCGAAGAAGACGACGCTTGCCACGGTGTTAGAATCGTCCTCGTTGTTGCGGATGACTTCGGGATTGCCGTTTGCGTCCAAGCGCGCAATGCATGAATAAGTTGTGCCCAGGTCTATGCCATAAGTTATCATACGTTTTTATCTCCTTTACTCACTGCGAACAGATTCAGATTTCTTGCCGCCCGCCGCCGCGTCATAAACATAAACGTCGACGAACTCGCGATAGAGCGTGCGCCCGCCTCTCATGACTCCGGGGCGTCGGCTCTTTGCTATGGTGTTATGTAAACTTTTATTGCTCGTGGTGACGGTGTTTACGATTTTTGTTAGGAGCGGGCGTCGCGGCTCCCCGACCTCCGACGAAAAAATTTCTGCGTCGTACTCCGATAAGATTTCTTCCAGCTCGTCGAAGAGCAATTTTAGCGTGCGCCTCGTCCGCCGCGATATTGATTCGTCCGTCAGCATCTTGCGATATTCCACGCACACTGCCGCCACGGCTTTTAATATCGGCGTGAACTGTTCGCCGCGTTGTTGTTCCTTTAGGCTCTCAAGCTCGCGTTGCATGCCTTGCCGCACCTGGTTTTGAAAGTTGACGTTCTCGCGCAAGGACTGTTCCAGCTGCCGAGAATTTTTTTGTTGAAGCTCAAGAATTTTTTCCAGCGTCTCGACTACGGATTTTGATTCCGTGTCCTCCGCGATTAGTTCTGTTGTTGTGTCCAAGCTATCGACCTCCTTTCGTGGGAAGGATTTTATCAGAAATTATTCAGGTTAGCAACGAAAAAAATTAGCCGCCAGCTTTAAGCCGACGGCTTTTAAAATGTTAATGGCATTGTCTCCAAGCTTCGACGAGTTCGCGAGCCGCAAGCCTAGGATTATCCGCGCCCGCAACCGCTGACACTACGAAGAAACCTGCAACGTTTGTAGCGGCAAGGGCGGGAATGTCCTTGAGTTTGACGCCGCCGCCGACCACAATCGGACGAGGACTGACTTTGACGAGTTCAGCAATCTCCTTAAAGCCGTGCGTGATAAATCGCCCGTTCGAAGTCTTGCCCGCGTCCAGTTTCGTCTCCGTGGTGTGCAGAGGTCCCGCGCCGAAGTAATCTATCTGCGACACGTCCGCCGCCTTAACGTAGTCGATAAGCTCTTCCGTTCGTGCGCTCAAGCCGACAATCGAATCCGCGCCCAGATACTTCCTGCACACGTCAACGGGAATATCGCTTTGCCCCACGTGCACGCCGTCAACTTTAATGCCCGCGTCCCGCGCCGCTAACACAACGTCAAGCCTATCATCAACGAGCAGAGCAACCGAATCACTTTTGCCAAGCTCCCGAATCGCCGCCGCAGTCTTGCCTAAGGTATCAATCATCTCGCGGGCAGTGGCGACCTTCGAGCGTATCTGCACACAAGTAAAGCCTTCGCTGACTGCCGCCGCCACGACCTCTTCAACAGGGCGCGTCGTATTTTCTTGACCGATAACCAGATAAGCTGAAATGTCTAGCCTCTCACGTATGCTCATCTTTTACCTCCGAAACGTCCTAGCGTTTGCCGTATCCTGTCTTCGACGGAGGCGGGCTTTTCCTCGACTGA
>JAFQZB010000363.1 GCA_017406175.1 Selenomonadaceae bacterium
GAACTTGCACACGTCCAGCCCGTATTCGGCGAGCAAGGCGGCGGCTGATTTGCTCGTTCAGGCTTATCAAAGGACGTATCAAATCCCCGCGACGATTAGCCGTTGCTCCAACAATTACGGACCTTATCATTTCCCAGAAAAATTGATTCCGCTGATGATTATCAATGCCTTGCATGACAAGAAGTTGCCCGTTTACGGCAAGGGGATTAATGTTCGCGATTGGCTTTACGTCGAAGACCATTGCGCGGCGATTGATTTGATAATTCGGCGCGGCACGGTCGGCGAGGTTTACAATATCGGCGGGCACAACGAGCGGACTAATCTCGACGTGGTAAAGACGATTTTAAAGATTTTGGGCAAGAGCGAGGATTTGATTGAGTTCGTCACTGACCGCAAGGGGCACGACCAACGCTACGCCATTGACCCGACGAAAATTTCCCGTGAACTTGGTTGGGAACCGCAAACGAAATTCGATGACGGCATTAAGCAAACGGTTGCATGGTATCTCAATCATCGTGCGTGGTGGGAAAAGATTATCAGCGGCGAGTACAAAAATTATTACGCCAAGATGTACGACAATCGCTGAGGAGAAAATTTTATGCCAAAGTTTGCGGAGCTCAAGCGCGAGCTAAGAAAAGCTGGTTGCTATAAAATAAGTGAAGGTGGCAATCACGAATGGTGGTTCAGCCCGATAACCAATGATAAGTTTCAAGTCGGACGGCACGACAGAGAAGAAGTTAAAAAGGGTATGGAGATGGAAATTAGAAAGAAAGCTGGCGTTCCAAAGAAATATTAAGGGAGGAATTTTTATGAAGTATGTTTATCCAGCTATTTTCTATCGAGCAAAAGAAGGCGGCTATTTTATCAATTTTCCAGATGTTGATGGCGCGGCAACACAAGCAGATGATATTTATACGGCTTTAGAAATGGCAGAAGATGCGCTTAACGGCATTATGGTGATGTGGGAAGACTTCAAAGCTGGCAAGTCTAAGTTGCCGATGAATAATCGTATCGTTGAGCCTACGCCGATTGAACAAGTTAAAGCCGAGCCGGACGAGTATTCTACAAGCGCATTTGTTACGCTGATAAAGGCTGACACCGACGCTTATAGGAAACTTTATCTCAGCGATGACTGAAAAATTTTTGCGGAGCGGTTACACGACGGGAGCTTGCGCGGCGGCGGGTGTTAAGGCGGCATTGATTTTGCTGACTAAGGGCAAGACTGTCGACGCTGTGGAAATAATCGCGCTCGACGGCACGCCGCTTACCATTCCGATTAAAGACGTAAAGAAGACTTCCGAAGGCATTCGCGCAGAGGTTGTAAAGTTTTCGGGCGACGACCCCGACATAACAAACGGCGTATCAGTCTTCGTTAAGGTGCGGCGCATTAGCGGCGACGAGATAATTTTCAAGGCGGGCTTGGGCGTCGGGCGAATCACTAAGGCGGGAATGCAACTGCCAATCGGGGAGCCAGCGATTAATCCTAAACCGCGTGAATTGATTCGTAATGTCGCGGCGGAATTCAACGTCGGCGGGCTGGAGGTGGAAATTTCAATTCCAGCGGGCGTGGAGCTTGCAAAGAGGACTTTAAATCCTGTGCTCGGCGTGGAAGGCGGGCTATCGATTATCGGGACGACGGGCGTTTTGCGACCAATGAGCGAGGATGCGTTCAAAAATTCTCTGGTGCCGCAAATCGACGTAGCTAAGGCGGCGGGCTTTGATGAATTGGTTTTCGTGCCGGGCAAAATAGGTGAGACTATCGCTAAGAAACTCGGCTTGCCAGAGGGCGCGATAATCCAGACGAGCAACTTTATCGGTTTCATGTTGGAGGCGGCAGTTGCTCGCGGCGTCAAGCGTGTAATCCTCTGCGGGCACATTGGCAAGCTTGCTAAGGTTGCGGCGGGCGTCTTCCACACGCATAATCGCATTGCCGACGGTCGACTTGAGACTTTGGCGGCGTATGCGGCGGCGGAGGGTCTGCCCGCTTGCGAAGTTCAGAAAATCCTTGACGCCAACACCACAGAGGACGCCGCGCAGATTATCTCGACGAATCACCTTGAGCGCGTTTACCAAAGGATTGCGGCGCGGGCTAGTCTTCGGGCAGAACGTTACGTTTTCGGCAAGCTAGCAGTCAATACAATCCTAGTTGACTTCGTGGGAAATATTTTAGGGACGGACGTTGGGAGGTGCTGACATGCATGGAAGGTTTTGGAAGATTGCCATGCTCCTTAGTGTTTTATTAGTGGCGGCGGTCATCTGTTTTGGCTTCCGGTCGATGAATAACATCGCATCTGGGAAAAGCCAATCAATCCAACTTCCGCCGGCAGTAATAAACCTCGGACGACAAGCAAAGGGGCTTGCGAATCAAGCGTTAAGTGCATTGGGCATTGCCGATAATGTGCGACCGACGGAGATAGTTAAAGAGAAATTGCAAGCAGCGGGCGCGGCAGTAAACGACGCTACCAGGAATCTCACACAGTAACGGGAGGCTATCAGCATGAAGATTTTATTTGTCTGCAGTGGCAATACGGGTCGTTCACCAATGGCGCAGTTCGTGATGAAGAAGTTGATTGCGGACGCGGGCTTGAGTGATAAAGTTTCGGTGTCGAGTGCGGCGAGCAAGCCGACCAGTGGCGGCAGTCTTCACGAGGGCATTGCGGCTAAACTTCGCGAAGAAAATATCCCTTACACCACGCACACGGCTCACACGATTACTAAGGGCGATTACGCGGCGAACGATTTAATCATTTGCATGGACGCCGGCAACGTCGAGCAAGTCAAAGGGATTGTCGGCGACGATTCGGCTGGAAAAGTTCAAATGCTCCTTGATAAAGACATTCCGTGGGACAAAAATGGATTCGCCACGACTTACGATGACATTGAGCGCGGGTGCAAAGCCTTGCTTGAAAAAGTTAGGCAGTGATTATATACTACGCGCGGGAGGTGACAATATGAAGGAACGCATTCACAAGGACGTAGTGATAATCGGAGCGGGCATGGCGGGCTTGACGGCGGCTCTGTACTGTGGGCGCATGAACTTGGACACGCTGGTTTTGGAGAACGGGCTTATCGGCGGACAGATTGCCAACGCGGTCGCCATTGAGAACTACCCCGGCTTCGAGAGCGTAAACGGCGGCGATTTGATTGCGACGGTTCAAAAGCAGGCGGAGACCTTCGGCGCAGTGATTGACGAGTTCGACGAGATTGAGCACGTGACGTTGAAGACTTCGCCGAAGATAATCGAGACGCAGGAAAAGATTTACGAGGCGGACGCCGTGATAATCGCGTCGGGCATGAACAGACGCAAGCTCCCGTTGCCAGAGGAGAAAAAATTTGCGGGGCGCGGCGTGCACTACTGCGAGCTGTGCGACGGTCATGCTTACGACGGAAAAGTTATCGCGGTGGCGGGCGGCGGCAATGCGGCAGTCGACGCGGCGAACTTCTTGACTAAGTACGCTACGAAACTTTATCTGATTCATCGTTCGGAGTTCAGAGCGGACGAGGTTTCGCAGAAAAGACTTCGTGCCAATGACAAAGTAACAATCATGTTGCAGACGGATATAAAAGCTCTGCGCGGCGACAAGAAGCTTAAGGAAGTCGAGGTTTTCGACAAGACAACGGGCGAGACCAAAACGCTTGCGATTGACGGGATATTTGTTAATATCGGCGTGGAACCGAACACGAAACTTTTCAAAGACGAGCTGACCTTGACGGCAAGCGGCAGGATACCGGCGGGCGAGGATTGTCGAACAGAGATTGCGGGCGTGTTCGCGGCGGGCGACGTTCGGGAAAAAGAAATTCGGCAGCTGACCACTGCGGCGGCGGACGGCACGATTGCGGCTCTGCTTGCCGAAAAATATTTGGCTAAACTCAAGGCGGCGATTTAAATGGTAAAAGTTTACACAACAGCGACTTGCCCATATTGCGCGAAGGTTAAGCGGTACTTGAAGTCCAAAGATGTTGAGTTTGAGGAATTGGACATTGAGAAAGACCCCGCCGCCCGCGAGGCTTGCAAGAAACTTACGGGTATTGATTGGGCGGTTCCCGTCACGACGATTGACAACGAACATTACGTTATCGATTACGACAAAGAGGCGTTGGAAGAGTTGCTTTGCTTATAGGAGGTTGATTGATTTGGTAAAGGTTTATTCGTTTGAAAGTTGCCCGTGGTGCACCAAAGTCAAAAATTATCTAAAGGCACGCGGCGTTGAATACGAGGTGCGCGACATTGAGCTTAGCGAAGAGGCCGCCGCCGAGTGTCAGAGGATTTCGGGCGATTTGACGGTTCCGGTTACGACGATTGACGGCGTGCACTACGTCCTCGGCTTCGACAAGAAAAAGATTGATGAGTTGCTCGCTTCGGCTTAAGGAGGAATTTTGATGAGCGTTTACGATTTCACGGTTAAGACTAAGCGCGGCGAAGATAAATCGCTGGCGGACTACAAAGGCAAAGTGCTTTTAATCGTCAACACGGCTAGCAAGTGCGGCTTTACTCCACAGTTCGCCGAACTGCAGAAACTCTACGACACGTACAAGGACAAGGGCTTGGAGATTCTCGGCTTCCCGTGCAATCAGTTCGCGGGACAGGAGCCGGGCACTAACGATGAAGTTCAGCAGTTCTGCAAGCTCAATTACGGCGTGACGTTTCCGATTTTTGCTAAAGGGGACGTGCGCGGCGAGACGGCTCAGCCGCTGTTCAAATATCTCACGGCGCAGAAGAAGTTCGAGGGCTTCGACATGAATCACCCTATCGGGTCGAAACTCCTTGACGCTTTGCAGAAGAATTTCCCCGAATATCTGGAGGGCGACGGCATTAAGTGGAACTTCACGAAGTTTTTGATTGACCGCGAAGGCGAAGTTGTTGCACGGTTCGAGCCGACGACCACGCCCGCCGCAATCGCTGGAGACATTGAAAAGCTTCTCTAAGATTCTTTGCACAAGAAAAAGCCGGGAGGTCGCGTTGACCTTCCGGCAATTTTTATGGCTTGCGCCACTCAATCATATCGTCGGGCAGATTGAACAGCCGCAAGATTTTGTTGACGATGTGATTAACCTGTGCTTGCAAGTCGGGCGGCGTGTTGTAGAACGTCATGACCGGCGGCATAATAATTGCTCCGCAGTCGGCAAGTTCTTTCATGTTGCGCAGGTGAATTCGGCTGAATGGCATTTCACGCGGCACGAGCAGGAGCTTGCGACCCTCCTTAATGCAAACGTCCGCCGCCCGCAGTAGAAGGTTTTCGCAGTAGCCCGACGCAATGCCCGCCAAAGTTTTCATAGTGCACGGCACGATAATCATTCCGTCGACGAGGAAACTCCCGCTTGCAATCGACGCGTCCATTTGGTTCACGTCGTAAACGAAATTGGCAAGGCGGCGTATCTCGAAAACGTC
>JAFQZB010000033.1 GCA_017406175.1 Selenomonadaceae bacterium
ATCTGATTGCTCAAATGGATTAGCTTTTCACTAATCAACAAGTCGCACGGTACGAGTGACCGCCTTCTAACGGTAAAATTGTCGAGATATTTATTTGTACCGTCTGATGTCCGAATTTTTCCGTCAGCTTTTCCGTTTTCAACATCGTCTGCAGTTTCTTCGCCGCATCCTTCGTCAAAAATCCGTACGACGTTGTTAAATTTTCTTTGTAAACTACTGGGTCTAGCGGGATTTCTCTCGTGTTCTTCAAAAATCGCGACAGAAAATATTTGTACACCGATTCGCCCGCTTCATAATGTTTACTCGCCTCAACCGTTCCGACATTTCGCACCATGCCCGTTGTCGTGTCTACTTCTACGATATACGGCATGACATTTGCGCTGATTGACTTATAGACCAGACTGACCGTCAAAACAATCACCACTGCCAACATTCCGACCAATAACCGACGCAAATTGTAATTCTGAACGATTATTTCTCCTTCACGCTCGTCCCATTTTCGCGCCGCTCTCATCGCCGGACTTATCGCTTCATAATTTGTAAATTTTTCCGGCTTGCTCAACAGATTTTTTATATTCACGTCCTACCTCAGTCCCTTCTTCTAATCTCAATATCATTTTCCCAACCATACTTATCAAAATTATCGCCGTCATATCTTCCAAGCCACACAGTCCTGAAATTAGTCCCATTATCAACGGTAAACCTTCTTGAGTTCCGCTCTTGAAAAATATCGCCACGTTTATTGCTATTAAGCTCAACGAAATTGCCCACTCGATTTTTTGGTTCGCCGTTAAATATTCTTCTGCCGACATATACAATTCATGCGCCGTCAATAAAATTTCGGGAACATCGAAAATCAACGTCATTCTCAGCGTGTAATATATCATCATTGACACATACACCATCGGCAACCAACTTTGACGCGATTTTTCCTTCGAGCTTGCGAAAAAATTTATCGCTTGAAACACCGTGAAGCCAATCACCGCGTTGAATACGAAGTCCGACGCTTTATAATTCCCACTCACGCTTAACAGCAACACTATCAGCAATAATTTTCTCGCATTGAGCTTTTGTTTGCCGGCGAGTGTTATTAATCGCCACAACACTGCAGACATTAAAAATCCTATCAACGGATTCATTTCAAATTTGTATATCAGCAGGATTCCCGTCCACATCTGAAGCAACACCGTCAGCAAGCTTTTGATTTTTTCTTCCTCCGCCAATTTCCTGAACAAAATCTCACCTCACAACCTTTACCAAGTCAAAATCGGTACTACTCGCGCCTTTATTTGGCTTTTTGGAATTGCGCCACTATATCTGCCGTCAAATGAACGCGCACTTGTTGCTATCGGCAAGACATAATCCTTTGGTACTTCATATTCACCGCGCAGTTTCGGTAGAACGTTTCCGGCGTTGTCCATCTCGTAGACTTGTCCGATATATTTTCCTTCAATCTCAAATTTCAACGTCTCGGCATCTATGGAATACTTTTCGCCTTCCGTCGCTCCCACTTTTTTCAAAAAATCGCGTTCGCCATCGCCCCAGCCATTTTCGATTATCATTGCTTTC
>JAFQZB010000364.1 GCA_017406175.1 Selenomonadaceae bacterium
AATGCACTTCTGAATACATTAAAAGGTATTTAAAAGGTTTCAGCAAATCAAAAGCCCTTCGGCAATGTGTCGGAGGGATTTTTCGTTGACGGCAGAAAATTTTTTTGCTAAAATCTGTAACGAAATCGGAATCCTAACGTATAAGTGATAGAAAACAAATTGGAGGTTGATATTATGGCTGTGCAAGACAAATTCGCGGACGAAAAATTGAGCGACGAGGAACTCGACCAAGTTGCCGGCGGAACTGTAGGAGAATACGATGAATTGCGAGATTTGTTTGGCACAGTAAAAAGACATGTAAGCTCTGGTGGTAGAAATGCTCATACGTTTGAAGGTCGTCTAAATGATGAAGAGATAAAAAGTTGGCTTAGAAGTAATTTAAACATCGACGCACAAATAAATTATAAGCGTTGGTTTCCCTGGCAAGACGGCGATCCGAATGTTTACACTCGAAATGGTCAATCATTGACGCACGAACAAGTTGTTAAAGAAATTAAAGCAAAGCTCGGCTAAAAATTAAAGCAAAAACAGCCCTTCGGCACATGTCGGAGGGTTTTTTTAATCTAGGAAGACTTTTCCGAGTTTACCGGCGCGGAAATCGGTTAAAATCAATTTCAAAGCCTTATCGGTGTCGATAACGCCGCCTTTTTTAATGCAACCGCGTTTGAGAGCGATTTTATTTAAAAGTTCGTGCCCGTCAGTCGAAAATTCGATTTTATAGCGTTCGATTAAACCAGCGGGGAATTTTTCGGCTAAAGTTTCCAAAAGTTTGCAAACGGTAGGTTCGAGGTCGTGAATTTCATCGCTGATAGCATAAATCCACGATAATTTAAGAGCAACGTCAGGATTATCGAACTTAGGATATAAAATGCCGGGCATATCGAGCAAATCAAGCCCGTCAGCGATTTTAATCCACTGTTTAGCGCGAGTGACGCCGGGTTTATTCTCAATTTTAGTATGATTCATGCCGGCGAGGCGATTAATCAGGGAAGATTTGCCGACATTAGGGATACCGACAATCATCACGCGAGCAGAACGGGGTTTTGCGCCGAATTTGGCAAATTTATTAGTTTTCGAGGCGGCGAGGGCTTTAGCAAGGGAAATAAGCTGTTTAATGCCAGAACCTTTGACGGAATCGACAGCGACGGCGGGAAAATTATTATCGCGGAAGCTTTTAAGGGAATTTTCGACGTTAGCGGCGAGGTCAGCCTTATTTAGGACGATTAATCGGGTTTTGTCGCCGATAATTTCGTTTAGGAGCGGATTTTGACTGCTGATAGGAATTCTTGCGTCCAAAAGCTCAATCACGAGGTCGACGAGCGATAAATTTTCGATTATGAGGCGTTTAGCCTTCTGCATGTGCCCAGGGAACCAATTTAGCGTTGAATTTTGCATAAAAGAATCACCATCCTATATTTTGAAGAAAAAAACCCTTCGGCGACGTGTCGGAGGGTTTTTTCCATTGATTGAGCGAGAAATTTTACGCCAGCGAGAATTTTATCTTATTCAAGCCGCCGTCGTATTGGTGGGAATAATTTTTCGCGAGATTATTTAGGATAGTCGCGCCGAGTTGTTCTTCGTCGAGTTCGTCGAAATTTTTATCTAAGGGATTGTACGACTTGCCCGCGCAAGAAAATTCTATGGCGACGCTGTTATCAACCTCGGCATAAGTCACGTCGAGGGAAATTTTAACGTCGTCGCCTTCGCAAGCATTGGAAAGCATCTCATAAATCAATTCCTCGCAACAGAGCTGGATACGATTAGTTCTGCGAGCCGACAGCCCATACTTTTCCGCGAACGATTGAATGCCGCCCTGCAACTTCATCAAGTCAAAGGCTCGTTCGGTAATCTTGTAGTTGAAATATTTTTGCTTGTGGATAAAGGCAATGGTCTTTGGTAGTTTTGGCGCGTCGAAAATCTCTGCGGGCGTGCCTTGCTCATAAATCACACCGTCGGCGAAGAATAAAATTCGGTCGGAGACTTGGCGGGCAAAATTCATCTCGTGCGTTACGATTAGCATAGTCAAATCGCGTTTGGCAAGCATACGGATAACGGCAAGGACTTCGCCAACCATAGTCGGGTCGAGTGCGCTAGTTGGCTCGTCGAAGAGAATTACCTTCGGATTCATCATGAGGCAACGGCAGATTGCAATGCGCTGTTGTTGCCCGCCGGAAAGGAATTCGGGGTAAGAGTCCGCCTTTGAAGTCAAACCGACTTGACCGAGCAAATCCATTGCCTTTTGCCGAGCCTCATCTTTCGTCATGCCGAGAAGTTTAATCGGGGCGACAGTCAAATTTTCCATAACGTTCATATGCGTGAAGAGATTAAACCTTTGCCAGACCATGCCCATTTTGCGGCGAATCAAATCAATGTTGACGTTGGGAGCGGTGAGTTCTTCGCCGTCGATAAAGATTTGCCCGGCGTCGGGAGTCTCCAGAAGTTCTAAGCAACGCAGGAAGACACTTTTGCCGCAACCAGAGCCGCCGATAATCGTAATGCGTTCGCCCGCCTCGACAGTTAAATCAATGCCGCGCAAGACTTCCAAAGCTCCAAAGGAAATTTTCAAGCCGCGAACTTCGATAATGCTCATGGCGTCCGCCTCCTGTCAGTCCAGTGGAAGATTCCGTAGACGAGATACGAGAGCGCGAGATAAATAATCATGCCGCCAATAATCGTAATCATAGGTTGCATCGTGCGCGAGGCGATGTTGTTTATCACGCGGGTTAGGTCGGTTATCGTGACGTAGCCGACGACGCTTGTCCACTGAATCAGATTGACGATTGTTGATTGATAGACGGGCTTAGCGATACGCACGAGTTGCGGGAAGGTCACGAGCTTAAAGGCTTGCCACTTAGAAAAGCCCAAAGTCCGAGCCGCTTCCACTTGCCCCTTGTCCAAAGCCATTAACGCCGAACGCAAGAGTTCTGCGACGTGCGCCGCCGTATGCATTGAAAAAGTTATCACCGCCACGAGGATTGGGCTTAAGCCTTGCCGAGCGAACACGCCATAGAACAGGAGCATTAGCAACATAAGCACGGGCGAGCCGCGGATTATCGAGATGTAGACTTGCGCGGCGATTTTGAGCGGCTTTATCTTCCCTAGGCGAAAAAAACACAGCAACGAGCCAAGAACCGTTCCGAGCAGGAGCGACAGCGCAGAGATTTGCACTGTCACCCACAGCCCGTTTAGGATTGTCAGCCAGCCGCCGTCCTTTAGAAAGATTTTATAAAGTAAATCTGCGAACTCCATTTGATTACTTCTCTTCGTCTTTAAAAGTTATGTGAACAATCTTATCCTTGAAGTAAGGCTCCGTCAAAATGACGCCGTTGGGCTTGTCGCTGTCGGTCGGGATAATTTCGCTGACGGGAACAATCGCCCAAAAGACAACGTCGACTTGCCCCGAAGTCAAAGCCGCCGCACGTGCGCCGCTGTCTATCTGGACAAGCTCAATGTTCTTTAACATGCGGTTGCCAATCTCGGCAAGGACAGCTGTATTAAACCCTTCGGGCTTACCTTCCGTGTCAACGAAGTCCAAAGGCGGCAGGTCACCCGTCACGGCAACTTTAATCGTCTGTGCGCTGTCGAAGTGCGGCAAGGCAACTGCGGGCGGGTCGGTCTCGGCGTTTATGTCGGTTATATATTCCTTCGTCAAGCGGTCAAGCGTGCCGTCCGATTGCATTTCCTTAATAACCTTGTTCAAGGAGTCTCTAAGATCGGTCTCGTCATCGCGCAGGGCAAAGCAGAACGAATCAATGAACTCCAGCGAATGATCCTTGAGCACCTGGTAGCGTTTATCCTTAGCAATCATGTAACGCGCCACGCTCCGATAAGTGCTTATCTCGTCGATTTGCTTTGTCTGTAATGCCATCTGCATTGCGTTCAGGTTGTCGAAGAAAACCGGCACGTGCGAAGAAATCTTAACGTCTAGGGTATCCTCAACTTTCTTCATGAAGTCGCCGAAGCTTTCTTCGCTAGCATTCAGACGAGTTATCATGCCAATCTTAATCTTGCCCGCGTCGGAATCTTTCTTATCGTCGCCGCCTTGAGAGCCGCCGCACCCCGTCATCAACAGCGTTATCAGCATCAGTAGCGTAAAAATCTTTTTCATAGTGTCACCTTACTTTTTAAGTTTGAGATGCTCAATATTGTCTTTGAAGTATGGATTGCTGAGTTCGACGCCTTCGGGCTTGTCAATGTCGGCGGGAACCTTACTTACGGTCGGGACGACAACCCAGAAGATAACGTCAATTTGCCCGGAACTCAAAGCCGCCGCACGTGCGCCGCTGTCAATGTCTACGATTTCGATATTCTTGCCCGAACGTTTAGCGACTTCGGCAAGCAAGGCGGTATTAAACCCAGCCGCTTTACCGTCCGCGCTTACATAGTCAAGGGGCGGCAAGTCACCCGTCACGCCAACTTTAATCGTCTGTGCGCCTTCGGTCATGGGAATATCAATCGCGGGCGGAGCCGTTCCCTTGTCAACGTCGGTGATATATTCCTTAGCGAGCTTATCAAGGGAGCCGTCAGCCTTCATCTCGTCAAGAGCTTTGTCGAGGTCGGCTTTCAACGCGGCGTCGTCTTTGCGCACGGCAAAGCAGAAATTATCGGAAAGATTCTTCAGCGTCAATTCGTTTACTTTCTCATATTTGTCGTTGTTGGCGATGACGTAATCTGCCACGCTGGTATAAAGGCTTATCTGGTCGACGCTACCCGACTCGATACCCATTTGCATGAGCTTCAAGTTGTCGTAGTAAGTGACCGTGAAATTGGTAAGCGGAACGTTAGAATCCTCCTCGACCATTTTTAAAATCTCGTCCATCCTCTGTTCGGTAACGTTGAGATGAGAAATCATGCCGAGCTTAACATTGCCCGTGGAAGCCGCCGGTTTATCGCCGCTATCGGCAGGTTTATCGGCAGGTTTATCGCCGCCGCCGCAGCCCGTGAACAATGCGCCCGCCACCAAGCAGGACAACAGTACCTTAGCAATCTTCTTTAGTTTCATTTATAAGACCTCCAATTTATTTATTAGCTTTGAGTTTGATGACGGCAACATTATCCTTGAAGTAAGGCTTGCTCAGTTCGACGCCTTCGGGCTTGTCCAAGTCAATGGGCAGGTCGTCTCCTAGAGGCACGATAACCCAAAAGATAACGTCAATCAGTCTGGAGTTCAAAGCCGCCGCACGTGCGCCGCTGTCTATCTGGACAATCTCGATATTCCTGCCGAGCCGCTTAGCAACTTCAGCAAGCAGGGCAGTATTGAATCCTGCGGGCGAGTTATCCGGCAAAATCAAGTCAAGCGGCGGCAAGTCACCCGTCACACCAATTACAATCTTATCCTCGCCGTCAAATTTTGGAAGGTCGACTTTGGGCGGAGTCTTATCTTTGTTGACGTTGGTAACGTAATCATTGATGAGCTTGTCGAGTGCACCGTCAGCCTTCATCTCGTCGATAACCTTGTCGAGCTCGTCTCTAAGTCGCGTATCGTTCTTGCGCACGGCAAAGCAGAAAGAGTCCGCGATTTTATTTAACGCCTCGTTCGGGACAATCTCCAGCTTGTCATTGTTCGCGATGACGTAATTAGCGACGCTGTTGTAAGTGCTCACCGCTTCAATCTCGCCTGCCTCAAGCCCCATTTGCATGGCGTTAAAGCTGTCATAGAACTTGGGCAAGTGCTTCGTGCCTTTGATGCCAATCTTTTCCGCGAACTGGTCAAGGACGCTACCCATGTTCTCTTCGTTAGTGTTAAGGCGAGTCACCATACCTAGCTTGAATTCGACGGCAGAAAGGTTGTTGTTTGGTTTATCTTTGTTTGCCTGTTGCTCGCCGCCGCAACCCGTCATTAGCAGAATCATCGCACAGAGGGTCGCCAATAGCTTTTTCATAGGAGCACCTCAATTCTTAAGTTTTATATGAGCAATCTCGTCTTGAAAATAAGGTTCGCTTAGGGCAATGCCGTCGGGCTTGTCGATGTTTTTGGGCATAATATCACCGACGGGAACAACCGCCCAAAAGATAACGTCGATTTGGTCTGCCGCGAGAGCCGCCGCACGTGCGCCGCTGTCTATCTGAACAATCTCGACGTTTTTGCCGAGCCGCTTAGCAATCTCTGCCAGCAATGCGGTATTGAATCCTGCGGGCGAGTTATCCGGCAGAATCAAATCGAGCGGGGGCAAGTCGCCCGTCACACCAACTACAATCTTATCCGCGCCATCAAACTTTGGAATATCAACCTTGGGCGGAGCCTGTCCCTTTTCGACGTTTGTAATGTATTCCGTAACGAGCCTATCAAGGGAGCCGTCAGCTTTCATGTCTTTTATAATGTTGTTGAGGTCAGCTTCTAACGTGTCGTCGTCTTCATGCACGGCGAAGCAGAAGTTATCCGCCAAACCTTTAATCCAGTTGTCATGCACGAATTCATAGCGGTCGTTGTTGGCGATGAGATATTCGGCGACGCTCTTATACGTGCTGATAACGTCGACTTTTCCCGACTCAATGCCAAGTTGCATAAGTTTCAAGCTGTCGAAGAAAACCGGCACATGATTAACGACCTTAGCGCGGCTCTTCTCTTGCACCTTGAATAAATAGTCTTCCATCTGTTTTTCGCTGGCGTTTAGGTGAGTTATCATGCCGAGCTTGATTATCGTTGCTTGCGAGGCGGGGTCTTTGTCTTCGGAGCCGTCAGACGAGCCGCAACCCGTCATTAGCAGACACGCCGCGCAAATTGTCGCCAATAATTTTTTTACTCTCAAGAAAAGTTCACTCCCTTAATTTTTTTTGCCGTATTCAAGAGCCTTGCCCGTGCCAATCGCCACGCAGGAGAGCGGGTCATCGGCGAGCATGGCGGGGATATTCGTTTCCTTGCGAATCAAATCCGCCAAACCGTAAAGCATTGCGCCCCCGCCCGTCAAAACGATTCCATGATCCATAATGTCAGCGGCTAGTTCAGGCGGCGTCCGCTCCAAAACATTTTTAACGCACGTGACGATAGATTCAACCGAATCATGCAAGGCTACAGCTATCTCGTCCGACTCGATGTTTATATTTTTCGGCAAGCCGCTTATGACGTCACGTCCACGCACGCTTATAGTCTCATGCCTCGCGCCGGGATACGCCGCCCCGACCTTGACTTTGATATTTTCCGCCGTACGCTCACCAATCATCAAGCTGTATTCCTTCTTGATATAAAATTCTATGTCGCTGTCGAACTTGTCGCCCGCCACGCGCAAACTTTCGCCGCAGACAATCCCGCCCAACGAGATAACCGCAACATCGCACGTGCCGCCGCCTATATCCACGACCATTGAACCCATCGGCTCGGAAATGTCTATGCCTGCCCCCAACGCCGCCGCTATCGGTTCTTCGATAAGCTCCGTCCTTTTAGCTCCGGCTTGTTCGGCTGCCTCTTGAACGGCGCGTTTCTCCACGTCATTAACGCCCGTCGGCACGCATATCATAACCTTTGGACGGAACAAGAACGAACGCCCGATGACCTTTTCCAAGAAATGCCGAATCATGGATTCTGTCATCTCGTAATCGGCAATCACTCCGTCGCGTAGCGGGCGAATGGCTACGATATTTCCCGGCGTGCGTCCAATCATATCCCGCGCCTCTTGCCCTATCGCCAAAATTTTATCCGTATCCTTGTCTACGGCGACGACCGACGGTTCACGCAAAACTATTCCCTTGCCCTTGACGTAGACCAAAATATTTGCCGTGCCCAAATCTATTCCGACGCTCATTGACATCCCAAAAAACAAGTTGAAAACTCCCTTCTGCCAACGCGCAAAAAAAATCCTAAAAAACCGCAAGGATTTTATCACGCTTCATTTTTATTTACAAGCGGCAGAACGGCAATAAATTTTCCGCAAGGGTTGCTTAAAAAAATCTTCGGTGATATAATTCCGCGCTGTTAAGCATGTTAATAAACTCTCTGCTCGTCGAAAGCGAGCCGAAGACCAAAGGGAGGTGCAAAAATTGAGGAAGTACGAAGTTATCTTCATTATCCGTTCGATGGAGGAAGAGGCAACAGACGCTGTCATCGATAAGTTTGCAAAGCTAATCGCGGCTCAAGGTGGCACAATCACGAAGGAAGATCGCTGGGGTAAACGTCGCCTTGCCTACGAAATCAAAAAGCAAGAGGAAGGCTTCTACGTGCTGTTCTATGTGACGTGCGAGCCGGCGTGCGTTGCCGAATGTGATCGCGTCATGAAAATCACGGACGAAATCTTAAAGCACATGATCGTTCGTTCTGACGAGAAAGAGGAGCAAGAATGAACAAGGTATTCTTAAGCGGCAACCTGACCCGCGACCCCGAAGTCCGCTACACGCAAGCAGGTAAGCCGTACGCTAGGATGGGTATCGCCGTTAATCGCCCCTACAGCAAGGAAAAGGTCACTGATTTTTTTAACTTGACGGCGTGGGATAAGACTGCTGAATTTTGCGGACGCTATCTTGTTAAAGGTACTCGTGTCCTCGTCGAAGGTCGTTTGCAAAACTACAGCTACGAAGGACAAGACGGCACCAAGCGTTCGGGCGTTGATGTAATCGTTGAGAACATCGAATTCGCCGACAGCAAACGCTCGACTAGCGGCGACGATAATAATTCCGCTCCTGCTAACAACAGCTATCAAGAACGCCGTCAGCCTGCTCCGCCGAAGAAAACTTACGACGACTTCGGCGGCGAACCCATTGAC
>JAFQZB010000365.1 GCA_017406175.1 Selenomonadaceae bacterium
ACTTGCCCTCTTTAAGCTCTTCGTTCTCGTAGACAGCGCGCACATCAAAGTTAATCGTCTTGAGGTCGCTGGCTTTGAAGCCCGCCTCGACGATTGCCTCGCGGAGCATTTCAACCTGTTGAGAGCCAATCCTCAGCGCGGCGGAATATTCTTTGTTCTGCGCCGTCAACGTCAGCGATAAAATGATTTGGTCGGGAGCCTGCGTGGCGTGCCCCGTGCCCTTGATATGAATCGTGCGTTTCTCTTCCATAAAAATTCCCTCCTTTGAGTTCTCGCGATAAAATTCCACAAAAAAACTTTTCGCCCTGCTTTGACATGCTATAAAAATTATCTTACACTTGCGGGCAGATTTTATTAAAGGTCGTGATAAAGATGCTTCGAGCACTGGCAGTCATTTGGCTGATATGGGGCTTGAATTGGGTTGTAATGAAGACGGCGAACACTTTTTTCCCGCCGATACTGTTCGTGGCGTGGCGGTTCGGGTCGGGCGCACTGATTCTGTTGGCGGTCGCTTATTGGAAGAAGATTCCTCTGCCCGATAAAAAGTTCGTGCCGTGGATATTTTTGACGGGTCTGCTAATGATTGTCCTAAACAACATCGCGGCGCAGGTCGGCATGAAGACGATTAGCGCGGGCATGGCGGCGGTTCTGAACTACACCGCACCACTTTGGACGGCAATCCTGGCGCACTTCACGTTGAACGAGCGATTGACGCGGCTAAAGTGCTTCGGGATTTTCCTGGCGATAGTCGGCTTGTATGTGCTAATGGGCTTGCAGGGCGTCGACGACCTCGGCGCGGCGTTCATAATAATTTTGGGCGCAATGGTCATGGCGGTGGCGAACATCATCGTTAAGCTACGCTTGAGCAAATGCGATATGGTTCAGCTGACGACGTGGCAAATGGTCTTCGGCGCAATCGTCCTTGTGCTTTATACGTCGCTTGTCCCGCAGGGCGAAATTCATTGGTGCTTAACTGCTGTGCTCTGCGTGATTTACAACGGCGCATTAGCCTCGGCGTTAGCGTTCTTCCTTTGGAACTACGTTTTAACGCACGTTGAAGCAAGTACCGCCTCGATAGCAACGTTGGTCGCGCCGGTCGTCGGGGTATTGGGCGGCGTCTTCATCTTAGGCGAACCATTTACGGCTTATATCGTCGTTGGCATGGCGTTAATCTTCTCAGGCATTCTAATCGTCGTGAGGAAGCGCAGATAAAAAATTTTTTCTGTGTCCTGTCAGCTAACCAACGGGCGAAAGTTTTTCTCTATAATTCTCCCCGAAAATTTTTATTAACGACAGATTTACGGAGGGGAAATTTCATGAGCGAATTCAAATGCCCTAAGTGCGGTTCGGAGAATATCCAAAAGTGCGAAGTGATTTACTTGAGCGGCACGGTCAGCCACTCGTCAACGACAACAATGGGCAGATACGAAGCGACGACAGAAGGGCAAGCCTCTACCGATTTGGCGCAAACCGTTGCTCCGCCCGCCGAACAGGATACCTCATGGATGGCGACGATAGTCTTGGCTTTCTTTGCAGCTGTAGTTTTTGGCGATGGCGGCACTATACCCGGTCTTGTACTCGGCGCGATTGCTATACTTCTCGGCAAATCCAGCGCAGACGCCGATGACTATAATAAAAAAATTTACCCTAAAGAATACGAACGCTGGCGACACTCGTATATCTGTCATCGTTGCGGCAATCGTTTCATAATCAGATAAAATTTTCTGCTCGGAAAAAATCCCCGGCTTCGGTCGGGGATTTTTTTTGCCCGAAAACTTTTTCTGGTGTACAATGCACAAAAACTGAAGGGAGCTAAGAGACTTTGACATTGACTGAAGAAATAAACAAGCGGCGGACGTTCGCAATCATCTCGCACCCCGACGCGGGCAAAACGACGCTCACGGAAAAACTTTTGCTCTATGGCGGCGCGATTCACCTTGCTGGCTCGATTAAGTCTCGCAAGACTCAACGCCACGCCGTAAGCGATTGGATGGAAATTGAAAAGCAACGCGGTATCTCCGTGACGAGTTCCGTCCTGCAATTCGACTACGCGGGCTACCGAATCAATATCCTAGACACGCCGGGGCACCAAGACTTCTCCGAGGACACGTACCGCACGCTTATGGCAGTCGATAGCGCGGTTATGATTCTGGACGCGGCTAAGGGCGTGGAGGCTCAGACGAAGAAGCTGTTCAAAGTTTGCCGCGAACGACGCATTCCGATATTTACGTTCATTAATAAGCTAGACCGCTACGGCAAAGTCCCGCTTGACCTACTAGACGAGATTGAAAAGGTTCTGGGCATTCCAACTTACCCGATGAACTTTCCAATCGGCACCGACGGAAAATATTTGGGCGTCTTCGACAGGCAACGCAATCAAATTGAACTGTTCGCAGAGGACACGACGCACGGTCAAAAGGAGAGAGCCTCGGAAGTCTTTGCGGCGGACGACAAGGAAGTTATCAAACGCATTGGGCAAGAGAACTTCGACGCTCTGCAAGATGATTTAATGCTACTTGACGAGGCGGGCGAAGTCTTCGACAAGGCAAAAGTCGACGCGGGCGAATTAACTCCGACGTTCTTTGGTTCGGCGATGACGAACTTTGGCGTTCAAAACTTTTTAGAGGAGTATTTGAGGCTTGCGCCGCCGCCCGCGCCCCGTTTGTCGAGTGACGGAATCATTGAGCCTGACGACGATAAGTTTTCGGCGTTCGTCTTCAAGATACAAGCCAACATGAATCCGGCGCATCGAGACCGCTTAGCGTTCATTCGGATTTGTTCGGGCAAGTTTGAACGCAACATGCAAGTCTGGCACGCGGCGACCGATAAGCTTATCAAGCTAGCCCAGCCTCAACAATTCCTAGCGCAGGACAGACAGATTATCGACGAGGCTTTCCCAGGTGACATAGTCGGCTTGTTCGACCCCGGCATTTTTGGCATTGGCGACACGTTGACTGACGCCACGCATAAATTCAATTTCGAGGACTTCCCGACGTTCCCGCCCGAAAAGTTTGCTCGCGTGCAAGCCAAGGACACCATGAAGCGCAAGCAGTTTGCAAAGGGTATCGACCAACTCACGCAAGAAGGCGCGATTCAACTTTTCAATCAAGTCGGAGCGGGCACAGAGTCTTACGTCGTC
Source organism: Selenomonadaceae bacterium (assembly GCA_017406175.1). Lineage (GTDB taxonomy): Bacteria > Bacillota > Negativicutes > Selenomonadales > Selenomonadaceae > Quinella. The sequence continues at coordinate 3,140 of JAFQZB010000365.1, forward strand.
GGCACGGTCGGCACGTTGCAATTTGAAGTTCTGCAGTATCGCCTGAAGTCGGAATACGGCGTGGACGTTCTGTTGACAATGTTGCCGTTTGAAGTGGCGCGTTGGCTGAGGTTCTCTGACGGTTCAAAGGTCACGCCTGCAAGCTTGCGCGGAGCCGATAGGGGGATGTTCGTCCTAGACCGCCAAGAAAATCCGGTGCTCCTCGTCGAAAACGAATGGGCGTTGGGTTGGATAAGCGACAACAATCCAAAGCTTGAGATGAACGCCACGCCCTTTGAAGGCTTGCAATATTAATCGGCGTGTGTTAGCTTAAGAGACGTAAAGGAGGACTGTTAATGGAACAACAGATAAAAGACCTGCGCTTGCGTGCGGGCGAGGAGATTAGAAGTTCGGCGACGCTTAAGGAACTCGACGACGTGCGCGTAAAGTTCTTGGGCAAGAAAGGCGAGCTAACTGGACTACTGCGCGGCATGAGTCAACTTACGCCTGAGGAGCGTCCGATTGTCGGCAAACTCGTCAACGAGGCGCGGGAGGAGATTGAACAGCTTATCACGCAGAAGAATTCCGAGCTTAAGGCGGCGGAGCTTCAAGCAAAGTTGGCGTCGGAGCGGATTGACGTGACGTTACCAGGGCGGCGCGTCCACGACGGGCATTTGCACCCGCTGACGTTGACGCTTAACCGCGTGAAGAAAATCTTCGTAAGCATGGGCTACAGCGTCGAGGAAGGTCCCGAAGTCGAGACGGACTATTACAACTTTGAGGCGTTGAACTTGCCCAAAGACCACCCCGCCCGCGATATGCAGGATTCGTTTTATATCACCGAAGAAATTTTGCTCCGGACGCAGACATCACCGGTTCAGGCGCGGACAATGGAACGCCATAAGGATAACGAGCCGATAAGAATGATTGCGCCGGGCAGAGTGTATCGCCGCGATGACTATGACGCGTCGCACTCGCCGATGTTCACGCAGGTTGAAGGGCTGGTCATTGATAAGGGAATCAGCTTTGCGGACTTGAAAGGCACGCTTGAGGACTTCAGCAAGAAAATCTTCGGCGAACGGACTAAGATTAGGTTGCGTCCGAGTTTCTTCCCGTTCACGGAGCCGAGCGCGGAAGTCGACGTATCGTGCGTGATGTGTCATGGCGCGGGTTGCAAAGTTTGTCAAGGAACGGGCTGGCTTGAGATTTTGGGCGCGGGCATGGTGCACCCCGACGTTTTGAAGATGAGCGGCTACGACCCCGACGAGGTAAGCGGCTTTGCGTTCGGCATGGGCATTGAACGGATTGCCATGCTGACTTATGGGCTGGACGACATGCGCTTGCTTTACGATAACGACGTTAGATTTCTTAAGCAATTTTGAGGCGGTGATATTGTGCAGGTTTCAACCAAATGGCTGAAGGATTACATTGACATAGATTTGACGGCGGACGAGTTAGCGGAGAAATTCACGCTGGCGGGCATTCCGGTCGAAAACGTGATTCACGCGGGCGAAGGCTTGGAAAAGGTCGTGACGGGTCGAATCGAGGAGCTTAAGGCTCACCCTGACAGCGACCACCTGTTGATTTGTCAGATGAACGTTGGCGCGGAAAATCTTTTGCAGATTATCACGGGCGCAAGCAACGTCGCGGAGGGGCAAATTGTTCCCGTCGCTTTGGTCGGCGCGAACCTTCCCTGCGGCAAAAAAATTTCTAAAGGCAAGATGCGTGGCGTGGCGTCTAATGGCATGTTGTGCTCGGCGGACGAATTAAATATTGAGGGCGATTCAAGCGGCATTTACATTTTGCCCGAAGATACGCCCGTGGGAGTGCCCGCCGCCGAAGTGCTTGGTCTCGACGATGACATTTTGGAATTTGAACTGACTGCTAATCGCGGCGACTGCTTCAGCGTGATTGGTCTTGTCCGTGAGCTGGCTGTCCTTACCAAAAAAACGCCGCGCTTCCCTGAAATCAAAGTCGACGAGAACGACGAACGCGAGACTGAAAAGCTCGTTAAGATTGGTATCGACGCGCCGGATTTGTGCTCGCGATTCTCTGCGCGAGTGCTGACTAATGTTAAGCTTGCGCCGTCGCCCGATTGGATGGTTAAACGTCTTGAGGGCGCGGGCATGAGAGCAATTAATAACGTCGTCGACGTGACAAACTTTGTAATGCTGGAAATGGGGCAACCGCTCCACGCTTACGACTTCGATAAGGTTGCGTGGCACCAGCTGACGGCGCGGCGTGCTGTCGAGGGCGAACCGCTCCACACGCTAGACGACACTAACAGACTTGCTAAGGGCGGCGAACTCGTCATTGCAGACGCTGAGAAGGCGGCAGGCTTAGCGGGGATTATGGGCGGCTTTGAATCGGAAATAACCGAGGCGACTAAAACTGTTATCCTTGAGGCGGCGTGCTTTAATTCTGCGTCGATTCGGAGGACTTCGCGGGCTGTCGGCATTCACACGGAGGCTAGCGGACGTTTTGAACGCGGAACCAACATTAATGGCACTGTCGCCGCTTTGGATAGAGTCGCTCAACTTCTTCAAGATATGGGCGCGTGCAATGTCACAGCCGGTGTTGTAGATGTTTATCCCAATCCTAAGCCCGAAATCAAAATTGAGTTCACGACGAACAAAATTAACGCTCGGCTCGGCACAAATTACACTGATGAGGAAATTATCAGCGTTTTAGAGGCTCTCGGCTTCAAAATCGAACCAATAAGCAAAGTTGATGAATTAACTGATGAAGTCGTCGATAAATTCGCCTCCGCAACTAAAAATATCGGTAAAGCCGCCCGTGAACTCGGCAAGAAGTCTAACGTGGAAAATTTAGTAAAAAATCTCGGCGAAAGCCTCGGCGGTCTCTTTAAATCCGATAATGTTAAGCCTTCGGGCGTCGATGACTTCTTTAAAGGCGTTAGTTCGACTTTCGGCGACGCTATTAAGAATTTAGACATGAAAATTTCGTCCGCGTATGAAGCAACCGTCCCCGATTGGCGAAATGATGTAACTTTGCCCGATGATTTGTCCGAAGAAGTCGCTAGGGTTTACGGATTCGATAAAATCCCCTCCACACTCCCAAAAGGCAATCAACAAGGGCGGCAATCGGCAACTCAAGACTTTATCGACCGCATTAAAGATATTTTGTCGGGTTTGGGCATGTGCGAAGAACTTTCTTTTGCTTTTACTAGCTCGGCAATGTTCGATAAGATGAGAATCCCCGCTGACAGCCCTTTGCGGCAAGCAATTCCGATTATGAACCCACTAACCGACGAATCACCGCTCCTTAGGACAAATTTGCTTGCATCAGTCTTTGAAAACGCCGCAAGGAACTTCAGCCGCAAAAATGAAGACGTTAGACTATTTGAAGTCGCGCCAGTGTTCATTCCAAAGGATTTACCAGTTAAAGAACTGCCGATTGAACGTCAACAGGTCGTCGGATTGCTAATGGGTCGCCGCGAGCCTAAAGGTTGGTCGCAAAACGCCGCGCAGGTCGATTTTTACGACGCAAAAGGCATTGTCGAAGAATTATTCGCGGGTTTGTCGATAAATAATTATTTTGTCGAGGCGGGCGAGCATTACGCCCTGCACCCCGGCAAAACTGCTGTCTTTAAGAAGGGTCGCGACGTTTTGGCGACTGTCGGCGAAGTTCATCCCGCTGTTGCCGAGGCTTTGGGCATTAAAAAGAAAATTTACGTCTTCGAGGCGGAAGTCGAGACCTTGCAACGGTTCGCGGCTAAAAAATTCAGCCTGGAAAGCCTTCCGAAGTATCCTTCAATCAGTCGAGACCTTGCAATACTCGTTGAACATGATATTGCGGCTGGCGACGTTGAAAAAGTCATCGCGAAGAATGGCGGCACCTTTTTTAAGGGCGTGACGCTCTTTGACGTGTACACGGGCGAACGAATTGCCGCTGATAAGAAATCTTTGGCGTTCGCGATTGAATTTCGCTCAAATGAACGCACCCTAAAGGACGAGGAGGCGGACGCGGCGTTTAAAAATATTTTGTCGGCAGTGGAAAAGGACTTCGGCGCGACGCTGAGAAGTTGAGGTGATTGAGTTTGAAGGACGATAAACCCGTCGGCGAAATGAAACGCGTTGAAGTTGAAATCTTCGGCGAAGTGTACCGTTTGCGCACCGAAGACCCCGACGGCTTGGCTAAACTCGTGCGCATGGTCGATTCAACGATGAAATCAATCTCGCAAAGCACGCGGACTTTCGCCGGCAGTCGTATCGCGGTTTTGGCAGCACTGAAAATCGCCGAGGACTATCAGCAACTCAAAAAAGACTACGACGAACTACTTCAGCTCCTCGACGAAAATAAATGACATAAAAACCTATCCCGTCAACGTGGCGGGATTTTTTTTGCCCATTTTACAAAATCCTGTATATGGGATTTCGTAAATCACACCTCCAAAATCACCCCTGATTTTTGTATGTGCCAAAAAACCCGCATAACGGCGCGATACAAAATCCTGTATTTGGGATTTCGTAATTTGAGCCTCAAAATCGCCTCCAAAACCATTTTTGAAGCTCAAAAACCGTTTTCAGACCTCCGAAATCAGTTTCAAAGCCCGTTCAAAGCTCTGAAATCAGTTTCACAGCTCTGAAATCAGTTTCAAAGCTCAAAAATCAGTTTCACATCCTCAAAATAGTTCTCAAGGCTCTGAAATCAGTTTCAAGCTTTCAAAATCGTTTTTAAAGCTCAAAATCAGCGTTAAAAGTCTATTCAACGCCTCAAAACCAATTTCAAAGCCCAAATCATAGTTCAAAGCCCGTTCAATGATA
>JAFQZB010000366.1 GCA_017406175.1 Selenomonadaceae bacterium
AAAAAAGTGTGTGCAATTTTACATTTCCACCGGTTTATAAAATTGCATATAAATTTTTTCCTTAAAGGAGACCTCGTTTTTTTAGGGAACATAGGGAACTAGGGAACATATATATTTTTTTCTTGTTAGGACGCTATTTTTTTGCAAAAATTTTGTTCCCCACGTGTTCCCCAAAAAAAAATATTGGGGAACACCCAATATCGTTTTGGCGTTCTGACGCCATTTGTGATTTCTTTGTTTCTATGACACACAAAAGAGGAGGAAAACTTATAAACTTTCTCGTTTGATTCTGTGACACCAAACGCCTGCCATTTGCCCTATCCGTTGTTTCACGCAGGAACGGGGTGCTTTGCGTCCTTTTTCGATTGTGTCAGCAGGAACGAAAAAGCCATCCGCAACTAAATCATCAACGAGCTTGCGATAATCGTAACCTTCATTCTTACATGCGTCTTGCAAAGCTTTAACTGTAATGTAGACATATTCTACGCCATCGAGTTTGCCATAAATCATTTGCATCCGGTCGAGCGGAATATTACCACCGATAAATCGACTCTGATTTTGAGCAATGAAGCTAAGGACAAAATCTCTTTCTCTTGCTGTATCAGAAATTTCAGAGGTAGTGGGAATAAGCGGGAAGATAGTTTTCGCGGCGAGGATAGCGTCTTCTAGAACGTTTTTGTTACCCAAGACGGAATTGAGAATGGCATCAGCGAGAGTAATGATAGCCATGTAACGGCAGTAGTCGTTGAGCAAGTCGGGATAAGCTTTAGAAAAGGAGTCGACAATCTCATTGTACCATTTGTGCAGGTTCTCAAAGCCGAGTTCAAAAATTTTGTTGATTACGAGAGGGAAGATAAGTCCGTAATTTTCTTTAATGATGTTACGAATAGTTTTGCATTCGTCAGCGGAAAGAATGATTTTGGGAGCGGCGATAGTGAGTAAGCGAGTGTTGGCTCCACCTGTAACATTATCTGCAAGAAGTTGAGTTTCGCCAGTCATGATAGCAATAGTGCGCCAGTCTTGAAGTTTGCGCAATGTGGAATCTTTGTTGAGCTTGGTGCGCCCAATGCCGTTGGCGAGAGAGTAAACCAAAGTATCAAATTGCTCCTTGATACGAGAATCGGCAACTTGTTTCTCGTCGATAAGGAAAGGAAAGTCGGAAACATCAGCCGCTGCGCCAGCTAAGCCATTTCTTGTTGCATCAAAGGAACGGATAATCTTTTCATCACCGATAGCGGAAGCGGCAAGATACAAAGCAGTAGTTTTGCCTGCGCGGGTCGGAGCGTAAATGTGAAGCAGGAAGTTTCGTTCGCCTAAAATTTTGAGTAAGATAGGAGCGATAGCGGCGGCAATCATAATCCTCGCGACGGGCGACTTTTTAGCTAACTCGTAGGCGCGTTTCCAATTTTTGATAGAGCCGACTTGGCGCAAAGATTTAGCGAATTGGCTAAGGGAATCAACAATGACATTGATATTTTTGTTCTCGTCAGTCAAGAGGCAATCGCGACGCGGGTCGACGAAAAAATCTTTGCCGTCAAAGTTGTACCAACCACAGCGCGGAACAGTGTAGGTTATCGGAAAACTATTTTCGTTAAGAGCATGGAATGCATCAAGGTAGTCGACAAGAAGATTGGCATTGGAACTGGTTACGGGCAAACCATTTTCAGCCAAATCTACGAGCTTATTTTTGTTAGCGACGATAGCGGCAGAAGTGGCAGGAAGACTTTTCCAAAGCCCGTTTGAAGTCATGTAGGACAAAGTAACCTTATATTTTTTTTCCTCAACGTCGAAGAATTTTCTAGAGATGACAACGGGACGTCTGCAGACAGTTATAAGCGATTCGCCCTTAACTTTTTCGATGCCGTTTTTAGAAGATATGCTGTATCCTTCTGGGAAAGTAAGCCCTTTTAATACATCATTAGCGGAGACAAAAGTAATAGAATTGATTTGGGCTTGAATCTCATTATGTTGCGTAATCAAGTCGTCTCTGCGGGAACGAAGGGAAGCGGCTTTGTCTTTAACGTCGGAAAGCCAATCATTGACGGAGACCTTCTTATTCTTGTTCTTGATACCGAAATTTTTAATATCAAGTCTGAGGTCAGAAAAAACTTTCTTGTCGAAAAGGAAGGCGAAAGCAGCGGCAGTTAAAAGGTCATCAGCAAAAAGAGAGTCGCTGTCGAAAGTGTCAAGATTGCGCAATTTATCGAGAGCGACTTTTTTTTCTGTATCGAGGTCGGTAAGAGCCTTAGAATTCTCGCGTAATTGAGCTTTGAGAGAATCAATCAATGAATCGGGTTCGTCATCAACGTGTTTTTTATCAGAAGGTTTGAAATTAGGATGAAGGTTATAGTATTGGCGTGAAGTCTCTTGAGCGTCATAACCATTAGGAGTAGCAAAATGGTAAAGAGTACCGATGTCGTAACCGTCGCGGTCAAATCCGTTCCATTTATATTGGCATTCACCGTCTCTGAAACGTTCATCAGCACGGCTCCATTGCTCCCAATCACTATAATCCATGCCGATGTTTTTTAGAGCCATACCAACGGCAAGCCACTCGTCGTAGGTCAGAGTAGAGGGATTGATGAAATCGAGCATACGCCGGACACGAAAAATATTAAAGTCTTTGTCGTCGACGAATTCGCAGTTCTCGGTCGCAGTTTTCTTTTTAGTTGCAGTAGTGGCTGGTGGTTGCAGTTTAGTTGCAGTAATCAAGTTGCAGTTCAATTTCTCGTCGATTTGGTCAGGAGAAAAGCGCAAGCCAGAATCTTCGACAATGTGACAGAGCGGAGCATTGTCTGCACCGAGTTTGTAATTGAAGGTGCAAGGAGTGCGAAGAACACGAGGCAAATCACCTACTCCGTCGATTTTTTTGCCGTTAGCGCGTTGGCGGATAATGTCGAGCAAAAGATTGTTGCGACGTTTGAGTTCTTCGCGATTATCGTCGGTAATTTTAATGGGTTGGTTGAAGATATAATAGGCATGAAGTCCATAACCGGAAAAGATAATCAAGCTGGGCGTAAAGGGCAGGAAGGATTTAGCTTCGTCGAAATTAGCGGCAAGAAGTGATTGGTCGCCTTTATGAGCTGAAGAACGAATATCAATGTCGACGACAATAGCGGTTTGATAGGAGACCGCGAATTCATCGCCGCGCTTACCGACTGTCGGTTCAATACTTACGGGATTAACGGTATGCCAAACGTCAAAGCCATTGTTTGCAAGTTTAATCGCTTCTTGAGCCATAGCTTCGATTTGTGTTTCATCAGCAATAGAGAAAGAATAAGTTTCGATTCCGTTTTTAAAGGTAATGAGATAGATGAAATTCGGAGCTGGGATTTTGCCGTAAAGCTGATTGAAAAAGTTCGCGAGTTGAGAACTGCAACTTTGCTTGTCGTCTTGGTGTACGGGTACGGTTGCAGTATTCGTTTTTTCTTCGGTTGCACTTCTCAAAGTTGCAGAAGTAGTTGCAGTATGGTTGCAGTTCTTTTTACAGTAAACGGAGGCGAGTTGCAGTACGTGTTCTTTGCTGTAATAGTAAACACCGCCGCGCCCGTTTTTGCCGTGTCCGATTGCGTCGGGCATGAGCCAGCCTTTTTTTCGCCACTTTTCAACGGTGTGTCTTTTGACGCCGAGAAAATCAGCAGTCTCTTGGGTTGTCATGTAGTCATCATGCATTAAAAAACCTCCTGTAAAAAGTTACTTTTTTTACTAACTGTTGTCTTAACATATCACAGAAAGTTTTATCAGTCAAGAAAATAAAAAACCGCCCTTATTGGCGGCTTATAC
>JAFQZB010000367.1 GCA_017406175.1 Selenomonadaceae bacterium
ATGTAGTAGCCGTTGTACGCCTTAAAGAACATCTTTTGCCCCACGCCGTAAATCGGATAGTCGTAGAAGATTTCGCCCGCTGCCTTCCACATCAAGACGCGTTCGGTATTGCTCTGGAACTTCACGTTGGTTAAGGTCGTCAGCCGGTCTTGAATCTTCGGAGAGAACAGCGCGACGATTAGGAAGACAACCGCAAGCCCCGCGAAAATCTTTGCCGTGAAGACCCGCCATCTTTTTTCAAGCGCGACGAAGATTAGCACGACGAGCACGAAGGCAAGCCATGAGCCACGCGTCATTGACAGCACGAGGCAAATTAAGCTCAAGCCCGCCACGAAGATTGCAAGCCTCCTCCACAGCGGCGATAGGATTTCAAGTTGCGCAATGAAGATTAACAGCGGGATTTGCAGTAGCATGAACGAGCCAAAGAAAGTCGGCGTGTGATTCAAGCCGTAAGCTCGCGGCTCGCCCGCCACGAAGTATTGATAAATTCCAACGGCGTCATTGATTAGGAACGCCGCCATGGACGCGATTAATACCCCGCAAAGTTGCTCGCGTTTCTTTATGAAGGTCAGCGCGAATATCAAAGGAAAGAACCGATGAAGCTCGCCGATGACTTCACGGAAGCTGGTTATAGGTTCCCAAGACATTGCCGCGATAAAGGCTTGCAAGACGAAGTAGACGGCTAGCACTTCCAAAATCTTTGAATCGAACGGCGGCAAGGTTCTATGACGCACAGACCAGACGATTATAAAAAGCGTGCCCAATCCTACGGCGATACTTGCGGCGGCAGTCGACAGCGGCACCGCCAACGCCAATAGCAACACGACGCAATACATTGCCGAGCCGAATGAGATTTTCTTTAGCATGATTCAACCCTCCTTGAGTTGAGCGACGAGCTCCGGCGGAATGACTTCGGGATAATTTTCCGCTAGCCATTCAACGATTCGATTCCAATAACGCTTAGCCTTCCACGCCGCCGCGAAGTCGAACCAATACACCAGCGGGATTAGGACAGGCGTTCCTATGTTGTCGACGATTCGCACGCGATAGGCTCCAGGCGCGTGTTCCTGCACCATGAAATTTTCTATGTCCGTGTCAACGATTGCAATGTTCTCGCGCAGGAAGTCCGATTTAAAGTTTAGCAGGATAGTCCAAATCCTCTGGAGCGTCTGAGCGTCGGGTTTAGTCGTCGGCAGAAATTTTTTCATATCGAGGCTTGTCTTGCCGTTGTAATCGAGGACGCGTTCAAAGACATAGCCCAGCCCCAAATTAGTTTCGACCGTCCCGAAAAACTCCGTGACGAGCCGCGACCGCCTCAACTTAGCCGCGCACATTCTCCGATAACGCATTTCCTTTTTAACGTCGCCGTCGTCTTTGGTGTGCGGAATCTTTATGCACTTCGTCGGGTCAATCGGGTGAACGTAAGTTGCTTGGTGCCCGCCGGAGCCGATAAATAATTCTTCGTTGATTTTTAAAACGTCGTTCATCTGTCGACCTTCCTAATTTTATGAACCCTTAGCTTATCAAGCCACTGCCAAACCTTTAACTGAATCTGCGCGAAGTCCCCGACGCGTCGAATGATTGCCCTGTCGTAAATGTCCGAGCCGATAGCCTCTGCCGTCAAGATAATTTCCGCCGCCTCGCCGAGGTTTAGAATCAATTCATCGTCGGTTATGACTTCGGATAAAATATTTTCGTCGCCCGCCGC
>JAFQZB010000034.1 GCA_017406175.1 Selenomonadaceae bacterium
AACGAGCAAACTTTTTGCCATTTCCTCGCTAACAACAAACGCTCTTTGCAAAAGCCTTTTGATAAACACTTCGACAATGAAAACTTACAATAGGAGCCGTCTCAATAAAAAATGTCTACAATGCGCTTGAGGTGAAAATTATGCCTAACGAAATTATTCCTCCGGATATAAAAAGTCTTACCATTCAAAATCCTTTCCTTTTCGCTAAAGTTTTAGAAAAAAATCCTACTCTGTGTCGTCAACTTCTTGAACAAGCTTTTAGTCTGCAAATTGGTGAGTTAGACTACTTAGGATACGAAAACATTTTTGAAGATTTTTCTGATTACAAGGATACGCGCACTGACATTTATGCTCACGAAAAAAATACTCTCCGTTTCTTCACCATTGAAATGCAGGATAATCCTGACGATTATTTTTTGAAAAAAATGCGCTACTACAGAGCAATTATGGACAAAGACAGTTATCAACGCATGAATACATTTGCTGACCTCTACATTGTTTTTGTTTGCCCGTTTGATGTCTTCAAAGAAGGGCATCATCTTTACGCAATTAAAAATCGCTGTCAGGAAGACCCGTCCATTGTTTACGACGATGGTTGTTATCAAATTTTCCTTTGTAGCGACAGCACAGAAGACGACGTTAATAGTGAAGTCCGAGCATTTTTAGATTATGTCGGCTGTGGCTCAATTAGCACCGACTTTGTTAAGGAATTAAATGCTTGCGTTCAACAAATTAAGTCCGATGAAAATTTTCAATCGGACTTCAAAAAATATCTTGCAACCAAAATTAACTTGTGAAACACATAGAGAGATTTATGAAATTTCGAGAGGTGCTCCTATGCCTAATACGTCTTCCAACAATAGTTCGACTAATACCGTATTCCACGACTATTTCAGCGACAAAGTACGATTGTTGTCGCTTTGTAACGCTCTTGTAGACACAAACTACACCGACCCGCGAATTATGGAAATTCATACCTTGCAAGGTAATTTTTTTAGCAACCGAAAAAATGAAATCGCTTGTCGTGCCGGTAAAAATCTCTTCATTCTCGTTGAGAACCATACTTTTATTAACCCGAACATTGCTTTTCGGTTTATAGGATATTTAGCTCAGATTCTTAAAAATCTTGCCGTAAATAAAGAATCCAATACAACGAAGAATGAGTTTTCTTTACCTTCGCCGCATTGTTGCATATTTTACTACGGCGACAAAAATGACCACATTACAAAGAAAATAAAACTTTCGGACTCGTTCATCAATAGCACTGGCGATTCTATTGAGTTAGTCATAACTGCTTACAATATTAACCCCGAAGCAAAACAACCATTATTTGTGAACTGTAGACATTTACACGACTACGGCAGATTGATTGACAAAATTAAAGAAGGCATAGCTGGCGGTTTGGATAGTCAGACCGCTATTTCTAAAGCTATTGGATTCTGTTTAGCAAATGGTGTAATGAAGAATTATTTGGAGAAAAATCATGAAGAGGTTTTTAATATGTTAGCTTTGCAATGGGACTCCGATGCCGCTTTACAGGCTCGTTTCGATGAAGGCTTTGAAGAGGGAATTGAATTTGTTGCTACAAATATGATTCGCAAAGGCTTATCCTTCGACGAAATTAGCGAGTTGACGAATTTGGCTCCAGAACGACTCAAGGAACTGGCTCAAAGTAATTAGAGCATAAAAAGCCGTAGTCACTTGAAAAAATTCTTTATTGATTGGAGTAACTTCCGTGAACAAATTTTTAGATGAACAAAACGCCTCTTACGATAAGTTGGCTAAACAATTTCTGTCGCGCAAATCCATCCTCGCACAAATTTTAAAATATGCTGTCGCGGAATTTGCTGAATGCTCTTTAAAAGATATAGAAGAAAAATACATTGAAGGCAATCCTTCTCTTTCTATCAACACCGTTCCCCTTGATGATACTCTCGACATAAAAGGAAAAAACACCGAATCCAATAGTCCCAATGAAGGTCTTGTTACCTTCGATATTATTTTCGATGCCATTGCTCCTATTGACGGCAAATCCGTTAAAATTATCATTAACCTCGAACCGCAAAAGACAACGAAAAAAATTCATTACAAGTTGATGAAACGAGCTGTCTACTATGCCGCCAGACTTATTTCTGACCAAAAGGAACGAGAATTTCATGGCGACGACTACAATTCTCTTAAAAAGGTATATTCGATATGGATTTGTATGACGACGCAAAATTATCGTGCCGATTCCATTCAAACGTATCAATTAACGGAGCAACTCGTTCATGGTAAATTTCGAGGAGACAATCCCAAAAATTACGACCTTATCTCCATTGTTATTTTGAATCTTGGCGAGAATCCAACTTCACACCGGCTACTTAATCTTTTGTACTTGATTTTTATGGATTTAAAGACTTCAGATGAAAAAGAAACTATTTTGCATGATGAATACCAAATTGACATTACTCACGACATGAAGGAGGAATTGAGAAAAATGGGCGGCTTAATGGAACCTGCCCTCGAAGCGGCAGAAAAAAGAATTGCTAAAAGAATTACTAAAAAGGTTGCTGAGGAAACAGCTACTAGAGTAGCTACCGAAACAAAAATTGAAACGGAAAAGAAAACTTTACTCGATACCATTCGCAAAGCTATGAAAAATTGGAATTTATCCGCCACTGAAGTTATGAACGGCTTCGAAATTTCTCCCGAACGGCAAAAGGAACTTTTGCCTTTAATTTAGTTCTTCACCTATTCGTGCCCACAATGGACACAAACGAGTTCACTATTTCACAAATCAGAGAATTTCTTAGCAAAAAAAGGAATATTTTCTATCGCGACGAATTAGCCAATAAACAAATTTGAAATCATTGGAGGAAAAATTATAGGACGGCTCTTATAAAAGCGGAAAGCTCCGCAGTGCTGACTACACTACAGAGCTTTTTCTGGTGAATGCCTCAATCATCGCCAGAAAGTCCGAAGACTCCCCTCGCCGCTTTGATTTTAATTGCGTTTTCAAAATCACTGTATCATTCTACATTGAAGCGGCTTTTCTTGCAAGGGCTTTTTGGTTTTTCTAGACGACATTCATCAGAGTGTCGTCTTTTCTTTGTCTTCAAATTTGAAAGGAGTTTTAAACTATGGACAACGACAACAAAAAATCTGCCGACGTTCAAAAGGGTGAATCAGTAGTGAACGGTTCCACCCCAGTTACCCCTCAGTTACCCCACCCCACCAGTAGTAAATCAAGGGTAAACGTTTCCACCTCATTTCCACCCCATTTCCAGCCACCCCCTAGTAGTAAATCAGGGGTAAATGCCCTCGAAGGCTATTTCACGACCGAGCAAGTGGCGAAAAGTATCGGCGTCACAAGAAAAGCAGTAGAGTACTGGCGCAAGCGAGGCTGGCTTCCGGCAGACCTCATCGACCATAACGGCGTTTACTGGTACTTGGAAGAACGCGTCGAACAACTCAAAGCGGTGTATCGTCGCGATTGGCAAACGGCATGGGCAGGCGGCAAGGCAAAAGACGAAGAAAAAGCTTCTCCCGAAATTTTTACGGAAGCAGGAAAGCGCATGACCGACTGGAAACGCCGCGCACAGCCGCCTAAAGTCTTGCACCTTACAGATTATTTCGCAAATCAGCTCAAAGCCGATATTGACTCTTTGAAAAAATATGCCAATCGCCTCACCGGTTTTAAAAATATTGATGAGCAACAATTTTTCAATCCAGGACTTTACGTCATTGGCGCAACACCCGCCGCTGGCAAAACTACCTTCTGTTGGCAATTACTCGAACAACTTGCCGAACGCGGCGAAGACTGTATTTACTGTTCCTACGAGATGAGCGGTCTTGAACTTTTTACCAAGACTGCCGCGCGGCGACTTTTCCTTAAAGATAAGCAAACCTCGCTTACTGCCGCAGATATTCGGCGCGGCTCGTGGTCCGCTCAGCTTGATTGCGTCATTAACGAAGTTGCTAACTCTAAGACCAATTTGCAAGTCTTAGAACTTCAAGACGAATCCATTGATGAGCTTCTTATTCGACTTAAACCTCTTTGCTTAGACAAACAAAAGGCTCCTGTTATTTGCCTTGACTACCTCCAAATTGTTCCATCTAGCAAGGAATCGACAAAACTCGGCGTCGATGACTCCGTTCGCAAACTTAAAAAGTTCCAACGCGACACCAACTCCACTTTCATTGTCATCAGCTCTTTCAATCGTGCAAACTACACTCAAAGCGTTTCCTTCGAGAGTTTCAAGGAAAGCGGCAATATTGAATACACCGCTGATGTAGTTTGGGCTTTACAACTTTTCCTTCTTAACTCAATCAATCCCAACAATGTCGCAGACTCCCGAAAAAAAATCGACATCGCTAAAATGAAACAGCCCAGACAAATTCAACTCAAATGCCTTAAAAATCGGCAAGGTACCAATTATGATTGTTTTTTCCACTACTTTTCCGCTCATGACTATTTCGAGCCTTGTGATAAATTCACTGAAAATAATAGTAAATCTTCAGAACATAAACAATGATTGGAGGTTTTCAGCATGAATCAAAATCTTACAATTCCCGTAACTTCATTACTTCCTACCTTTTCAAACGTTCTTCTGGCAGAAAATCCGCTCGCCATTATCAAGAAAATCACTGGCGGAATACGTCCGTCGAGAATTCGCGTTGAAATTAACGACAAACTTGCTAAAGTTATTTTTAAGCTTTCTGACGAGGGTACCGGCGAACTGCTCAGCGGCGACACTTTCTGCATTGTCGAAAAGCGCAGTAAAAAATTCGGCGAAATCACCACTGCATACAAAATTCTCAATGCTGCCGGTTATCAAGTTCTTCGTCCCTTCACCATGTTCGACCGTTTTGTCCTTGCTGTATGCATTTCCGAATGGCTAGCGGGCAATCGTTACACGACTGTCGCCATTATCTACCGTGCTCTCACCGGCAAAATCGGCAAAAAAGATTCAAAGCCCAGCGTTACTCAACGCAAAGCCATCATCGAAAGCTTGGAAATTCTTATGAGCCGCATCGTCGATTACGGCGCAGAAGACATTTGCCAAGTCATGGGCTACAATAACGGCAATCCTTTTGTCGCCAAAGCTCCTCTTTTGCCTGCCGCTTATATCGATTTTTCGTCACTCAATGGCGAAAGTGACACGCTGATTTTCTTTACAGACGAACCGCCACTTTTGAAAATGGCTCAAATCAAAAAACAACTCATTTCCTATGACGCTACTCTTCTTGACACAACGGGACAAAATACTCCCATGAACATCGAAACCAAAAATTACACTATGCTCCGCATTCAAGAAATCGCTCTACACAAACAACTGACTCCGACTATCACTTTCGCCGATGTGTTCAAAAAGCTCCGTATCGAAAATGCTAGCAATAAAACTAAAATGGATGTTCGCAACACTATGATAGCTTTCTTTGAGCATTTGAAAAATGAAGGCGTCGTTAAATCTTTTGAAGTCATCAAACACGGCAACACCTTCTATGGCATCAAGTTTCCTCGCCCCAAAAAAGCCTAAGCTATGCCTATGTAAACGTAAATCTATAACTAGCACTCCGACCATTGCTGAAATGGTAATTTACCATTGCTGAAATAGTAACTGACCATTGCTGAAATGGTAATTGGCGAAAGCTCAAAAAGTGGGATTTTTGTCTAGTGGTGACGCGACCTTTCGGTGCCTTGCAAAAATCCTTAGATATGTAAATATCGTAGCCCAGCATGTAAATATCGTAGCCCAGCCCTTGCCGCCGAAGCCCGCCGGAACGCATTGCCGAGCGGTATCTCGCGCTAGCCGCCCAGCCCTTGCCGCCGAAGCCCGCCGGAACGCATTGCCGAGCGGTATCTCGCGCTAGCCGCCCAGCCCTTGCCGCCGAAGCCCGCCGGAACGCATTGCCGAGCGGTATCTATGCTAGCCGCCTTATGACGCAGAAGCGACTAAGGCTTGCACATCAGGCGACAGACGCTAACGCTTGCCCTTTGGGCACTGTCGCCTTTCCATGTGCTACGCCAAGTCGCTTAAGCTGCGCTGGGGACATACTGTCCCCCGTCCCCTTGTGGGTCGCGAAACGCATTCAATCGCCGCCGAAAAGCATGGCGTCGATTGGCATTCCATGCAAAATGCGTTCCGCTGACCTCGCCTCTGGCTATCGCTACTCCAACGTTACGACTACCCAAAAGTTATCGACTACTCTAGCTTTTACTCCGGTTGGAAACTTCGAGAACCTGCGGTTATGATAACGTTGGATAAAATTTCACATCGGGGGGAGCCGCACGGTTTTCGCGGCGGGGGGTGTCCCCCAAAAAGGGGGTGTGGGGGAAAGTCCGTTTCCCCCATTGGAAAGGTTGCATGATAACGCTTCGGATAATGGTAAATTCAAAGCAACCTTTCCTCTTTCATAGTTTTAAATTTCTCTCATTTATTGTTGCGTAGAAATTTTTTGAGGTCGCTACCGAAAAAAATTTCACAGCAACCTAGTGAAGGCAAGCGACGCCTTTAGGCAAGCGTAGCCTGAACGCTATCCAAAGCGGTTTTTGAGCGTATGGGTATGCAAAAGCCGCTATGTTTTTTGCACGTAGTGCGCGGCTTTTAAAATACTCATGCGCGAAAAAACCGCTCAGCGAATCAAAAATTTTATCTTTTGGGTGGGGTGAAGCGGCTCAGCATAGGCGGTTTTTGCTAGCGTAGCGACGCAAAAATTTGAGCGCAGCGAAAAAGCCGTGGCGACTGCGTGACGAAAACAAGGGTTTGCGAGGCAAGCGGAGCGTCCCCCGCTAGGGGGTGCCTCGCCCGCAGTTTGAGTCCGCAGGCGTATGCTGAGGGGCTCAATTGCTGGATTTGGGACTCGCTTCGGGTTAGGCTTCAGCTGAGGTTGCGACGCTGGAAGAAATATTCGACGTGAAAAATTTCTTCGTAGAAATAGAATTTGAGAGCCGTGAGGAATGTTTGAATTTTGTAACGGATAAAGAGGTTGAGCAAGGCTTCATGAGCAAGACGGCGAAAGAATCGGTATTTGAACGCGAAGGAATGTCGTCAAAGTTTTCTGCATTGCTTATGCCTCATTTCAATTTTAGTTATGGTAACTCTATCAATAAATGTATTCAAGAATACAACGACTTGGGCTATTTACATACTTTTTCGTTATGATATAATCCCGCTATCAGCTGATAAAGATTTTTAGTTAGGCAGTGATTGTTATGAACAGTGGAGACACAGCATGGGTACTGATAAGCGCGGCATTGGTTTTTATAATGACGCCAGCAGTAGCTCTCTTCTATGGAGGAATGGTTCGGAGTAAAAATGTTTTGTCGACAATAATGCAGTCGATGTTCATTCTGGGCATGATTTCGGTTGAATTTATTTTGCTCGGCTACACAATGGCTTTCGGCTCAGATGTGAACGGGTTAATCGGCGACTTATCTAAAATGGGCTTGGCGAATGTTGGATTGAACGTTCTTGAAGGCGGAACAATTCCCGAACTCGCGTTTGTGGCATTCCAGTGTATGTTTGCAGCTCTGACGCCCGCATTGATAACGGGTGCATTTGCCGAACGTATGAAGTTTAAAGGCTTTGCGCTGTTAATGTTGCTTTGGGCAATCTTCATTTACAACCCGATGGCGCATTGGGTCTGGGGTGGTGGCTTTCTTGCTCAACTGGGTGCGTTAGACTTCGCGGGCGGTCTCGTGATTCATATTCTGTCGGGAGTGAGCGGTTTGACGATTTGTATCTTACTGGGCAAGCGTCGCGGCTACGGTAAATCGGCTATCGTTCCGCATAATATCCCAATGACGGTGCTCGGTGCGTCAGTTCTCTGGATTGGGTGGTTCGGCTTCAATGCCGGTTCTGCGCTCGGTGCTAATAAGTTGGCGGCAAATGCTTTCGTTGTCACTCAAGTTGCGGCGGCTTGCGGAGTGTTAGGCTGGGTTTTGATTGAATGGATTCGCTCTGGCAAGCCTACAATTTTGGGCGCAATATCGGGAGCGATTGCGGGACTTGTGGCAATAACTCCAGCGGCAGGCTATGTAACAGTTCTTCCCAGTGTCGCAATAGGTTTAATCGGCGGCGGAATTTGCTACACGGCAGTTGCCATTGTCAAAGAAAAATTCGGCTACGATGATTCGCTTGATGCGTTTGGCATTCATGGTATAGGCGGCATGTGGGGCGCGATTGCCACAGGACTTTGGGCAACGACAGCGGTTAATCCCGAAGGCGCAAATGGTCTTTTCTACGGCGAGACAAATTTGTTTGTCGCTCAAATTGTTTCAATAGGTGTTGCGATAGTTTTTGCGGTAGTTGGCTCAACCGTTCTTTACAAAGTCGTTAGTGCAGTAGTTGCTTTGCGTGCCGAC
>JAFQZB010000368.1 GCA_017406175.1 Selenomonadaceae bacterium
GTTCATGGGTATCATATCCTTTCCTTACAACAACAACTGACAAATCTTTTTTCGGATTATAACAAAGCCTGAAAATCTTTCAAGCATTCAAGACAAAAAAAGAACGACGCCTTAGCATCGCTCCGAAAATCTTATTTGAATGATTTACTGCTGATTGCCTCCAGCTCGTAGGGAGTTTCTTGATAGACATAGTAATTTAACCAGTTGGCAAAAAGCAAATGCGCCACGCTCCGCCACTTAACGACGGGTTCTTTGGTCGGGTCGTCGTTCGGAAAATAATTTTGCGGCACGTTCGGATTAAGCCCAGCCAGCACGTCGCGATTGTATTCGTTCTTTAGCGTGTTCGGGTCGTATTCGGCATGCCCTGTGATAAAGAACTGCCGAGCCTCCAGATTAGCCACGGCATAAACGCCAACTTCATCGGACTCCGATAAAAGCGTAAGCTCTGGAACCTTATCAATGTCCTCGCGGCGAGTGCCAGTATATCTTGAGTGCGGTACAAAGAATTCATCATCGAAGCCGCGCATTAGTCTTTCATGCTGAACGCAGAGCCTGTGACTATAAACGCCTGAAACTTTCTCTGGCAAAATGTATTTGGGCACGCCGTAGAAATGATACAACGCCGCCTGCGCCCCCCAGCAGATATAAAACGACGACCAAGCATGAGACTTGCTCCAATCCATGATTTCGCAAAGCTCCTGCCAATAAGCAACGTCTTCATACTCGACAAGCTCAAGCGGCGCACCCGTCATAATGAAGCCGTCGTAGTTGTTATTCTTCACGTCGTCGAACGTGCCATAAAACTCGGTTAGGTAATCCTTCGGCGTGTGCGTCGGCGTATAAGTCCGCGTGTAAATGAAATCGACCTCGACTTGCAACGGCGTATTGCCAAGGAGCCTTAGCAGTTGCGTTTCAGTCACGGGCTTTATCGGCATAAGGTTGAGGATTAGAATTTTAAGCGGGCGAATGTCTTGAGCATAAGCGCGGTCAGCGTCCATGACGAAAATATTTTCGCCCTCAAGGATATGCGACGCGGGCAAGTTGTTCGGAATTTTTATCGGCAATGTAATTCACCTCTCAATTCAGGGAATAGCGCGTGACCCAGCGCGAATTATTTTTTACGTAAGCACGAAGACGCACAAGCCCTTTGTAGTCGGGGTCGTCGCTACGAATCATGCGATAGGCTCCGTCGTACTCGTCCTGAAGTTTCTGCCATGAATTATTCGGCGTCCAAATCTGCCCGTCCTTGATGACCTCAGTGCCCTGCGTCAAGTTTACTGCCTTCTTCATGAAACGGATTTCAATCGTCTGCCCGCGGGCGTCTTTCGTAGCTTGCCACTCCCAAAGGATTAAGTTCGTGCCCTTTAGCCGCATAGTCGTCGTATCAGCGGTTAAGTTCGTGGTGTTGCCTTCGCCGTCAGTGAACGTCCACAAGTCAAGCCAACGTTCTTCGGTCGGGGCGCGTTTGCGGTCGCGTTCGCCCATCTGGAAGACTTCATCGACTATCGCGCAATAGAACTCTTCATCAAAGGAACGAGTGTTAATCTCCTTAACGCGCCCTTCCTCCTTAGACCAAACAACTTGATGCTCGGCGTTATAAAAATCTTCGCGGACGTATTGCAACGTTCGATTCTGCGGATTGACCCTGAGCAGTGCCAAGCTGTAAGTCAAGTTTTTTGGGTCGGGCAAGATATTCGATATGCCGTAGTTTTTAATCGTCTCCGCCGCGCCCTCGTAGCTGTAAGTCGTCTTCGTCCAAGCCTCAATCTCGATTGCAATCTCGCGCCCGTCACTGGTTACTACTTTCTTTTTAATCGTCACGGACTCCGGCTCGAAGTACTTGCTGTATTTGTCATTGCTGTCCAGCCAAAACCAATTCGTTTCCGCGTAGGCTTCAAAGGGAACAAACAGAGCCGCACAGATTATCAAAAGCCAAAACGTTTTCTTAAGCAAAGCAATCACTCCTCAGCGAGTCTGCGATTAATTTCCTCGTCCAATTCCACAACGCCTGCGCCCGTCTGAGAACTCACGCAAAGAGCCTCAAGCCCTGAAACTTCCTTGACTGCTGCCGCCAATGCCTTGCCGCCGTCTAAGAACATGTCCGCCTTGCTTATAACGATGATAACCGATGAACCCGCCCGCCGCAGTCTGTTTATCCACGCAAGCTCTAGCTCGAAGGAATCATCTGTTATCAGCATCAACGCGACCTCGACACTTTGCGCGGACTTCTCTGCGGTTGAGTCGTCTTCCACGTCCACCCCGACGGTATCGACCAGCATGACACGTGTCACGCCGCTTATCTCCATTGCCCTGAACGCCGCGTCCTGTATTATCTTCTGCTTCGTCAGCGCGTACATCAACGCCGACTTGCCGCTCTTGCGCTTGCCGAATATCCCAACCTGTTTCATGAGCGCACGCCTCCTTTTTGCCGCGATTATATCAAATATCCTAAGTCAAGTCGACAAGTTCACGCCGCCTTTTATCGAAGCGGGCAACTTTTTTATAGCCGAAGCCGCGAACGTAATCCGCCGCCTCCTCATGGAACCTGCCGCAGTCTTCAGGCTGATGAGCATCGGAATTTATCGTTATCGGCAAGTCATACGCGGCGGCAACCTTCATGAAGTCGGCGTAGGGCGAAATCTCCTTGACGGGGTAGCGGTAAAGCGTGCCGGTGTTCACGTCGATTGCCATATCAGCCTGCTTTAGGGCGGCGGCAACTCGTTCAAGGTAAGGCGTCGCGTCGAAGTCGGGGAAGTGATTAAACAGCCGCACGGTAAACGGGTGACCAAGAATATCATAGTTGCCGCTCGCCGCTAACA
>JAFQZB010000369.1 GCA_017406175.1 Selenomonadaceae bacterium
TACGCTCTCTGGCGGTGCTGACGATGATAAATTGCTGGGCGGGGCTGGAAACGACAGCTTAAGCGGCGGCGACGGCAAAGATACGCTCTCTGGCGGTTCTGGAAACGATAAACTTATCGGCGGCAAAGGTAATGATTTGTTCATCTTCAGCGGCGGCAAAGATACGATAACAGATTACACTGCGGGCGAAGATACAATCAGCATTAGTAGCAGTTTAGGCGACGGCACGTATAAAGTCAGCGGCAAGAACATTATCCTGACCTACGATAGCAATACTTTGACTGTCACGAACGGATTGGACAAAGAACTCACGATAACAAATGCTGTGACAGGAACCTACACCAAGAACGGCATTTTCAACAAAGATAACACCTCAGTAACCTTGCCCGCCGCGCTAAAGACATTCAAGGCAACGAATTATGCCGACTTGGTAACGATTAACGGCTCATCAGCAACTGTTTCGACAAATATCACGGGCAACAGTAAAGCAAATTACATTATCGGCGGCATCGGCAATGATAAATTATTCGGTGGCGCAGGCAATGACAGTTTATCGGGCGGAAATGGCAAAGATACGCTCTCTGGCGGCACTGGCGACGATAAATTGCTTGGCGGCTCCGGAAATGACAGTTTAAACGGCGGAGACGGAAATGATACGTTATCCGGCGGTGACGGCGACGATAAATTGCTCGGTGTAGCAGGAAATGATAGCTTGAGCGGCGGAGACGGTAAAGATACGCTTTCTGGTGGTTCTGGCAACGATAAATTGCTCGGAGACTCTGGAAATGACAGTTTAAGCGGCGGAGACGGCAAAGATACTCTCTCTGGCGGCACTGGCGACGATAAATTACTCGGCGGCAACGGAAATGATAGTTTAAACGGCGGAGACGGTGCAGATACGCTTTCAGGTAGCACTGGCGACGATAAATTACTCGGCGGCTCTGGTAATGACAGCTTGAGCGGCGGAGACGGCAAAGATACGCTTTCTGGCGGTTCTGACAACGATAAATTGCTCGGTGGCGCAGGAAATGACTGCATAAAAGGCGGAAGCGGTAACGATTCACTCTGGGGCGGCAAAGGCAACGATACTCTTTGGGGTGACGCGGGCAACGACACGTTCTACTATGCAAAGGGCAACGGCAAAGACGTTATTTTTGGTTTTGAGGACGGAGATACGCTCACCCTTGACGGATTGGACTTCACATCGTCTTATAGCGCATCTAATGGCACAGTTAAGCTTACATTCGACAGCGGCTCGATAACGTTTAAAGAATTCACCGCAACGACCTTCCACATTGATAACGACGCATACCAAATCAGCGGCTCTAACCTCGTTAAGAAATAAAATCGCTCGGAAAATTTTTAATCCCGTCAAAGTGGCGGGCTTTTTTTATAAAAAGCTTGACAATGGGGCATTGTGGGGGATAATGGGCGGGAAAGTATTTCTGTAAGTATTGGACGTGGGTTTTGTAAGGAGATGATGATTTTATGGCAGTAAAGACTAACTATGATGACGGAAAAGTTGTAAAGGGCACGAGCAAAGCAGACACAATCACCAACTACGGCGGCAACAACGTCTCAATCAACGCGGCTGCTGGCGACGATTTCATCACTGTCGAGGGCGGGCACAACGTCACCGTCAGCGGCGGCAAAGGCAATGATTACGTTCGGCGCGAATGGGGCGCGGGCACGACTTACGTCTACACGGGCGGCAACGACACGCTCAAAGGCTTCCACAACAACACTGCGTTGGTCATCGCCGACAAGTGGTCTTCGATACGGAGCGACGACTCGACGGTGCTGATTAACGTCGAAGGCAAAGGCACAATCACTCTCAACAAATATGTACCTTGGCAGGAAGATTTGGAAGTCGTCTCGTCTTTGAACAAAGCAACTCATTACAACCTGAATTGGAACGACGACAGCAACAAGACTTTCAACGGCACGAGCGGCGCGGATTATCTTTACAACAGAGGGCACCTCGTCAAAATCAACGGCAAGGCCGGCAATGATTACATCGAGAACTACGGCTCCAACTCGACTGTCGACGGAGGCGCGGGCAATGATTTTATCGACAGCGGCGACGGCAACGAGCATTCAAGCTTGAACGGCGGCGCGGGCAACGACATATTTCAACTCGGCAGCAACTACGCCACAATCATTGGCGGCGACGGCGATGATACCGTTCGCTCTTGGGGCGACGATGATACAGGTCTCAGCATAGACACCGGCGCGGGCAACGATTTCATTCACAACAATGCGCACAACTCCACAATCGACACCGGCACAGGCGATGATGATATCAAAAACTGGGGTAGCAACGCTCACGACATTTCAATCAACGCGGGCGCGGGCGATGACAGAATTGACAACAACGCCGATACTGTGACAATCGACGCGGGCGACGGCAACGATTTAATTGACGGCAACCGCGGCGAGCACGTCAAAATTTTTGGCGGCAAAGGCAAAGATTCGATTTATAGCTGGAACGAAGGCAGGAAGGTCACGATTGACGGCGGCGCGGGCGACGATTATATCCATAACGACAGCGCGTTTTCTTCCGTCCTCGGCGGCGCGGGCAACGACTCAATCCACAACTATACCGATAATACTTTTCTCGACGGCGGTGCGGGCAACGATTATATCTACATGAACGAACACATGGATTGGAACGAGGCGACGCAGACTTGGGATTATGTCAGCTCTGCCGACAACGTAACAATTAATGGCGGCGACGGAGATGATACTATTAACAATAACATGTACGGCTACAGAGCAGGCGAAAAAGTTTCCTTAAACGGTGGCAAGGGTAATGACTACATCTACAACAGCGGCGCGAATTCCACAATAAACGGCGGCGCAGGTAGTGACACGATTTATAATTGGAGCAGTGGCAACAACACAACAATTTCAGCCGGCGACGGCGACGATTCCATTGAATCAGGCGGAGATAACGTTTCAATCAACGCTGGCACGGGCAACGATTACATTTGGAACAACGGCTTCAACGCAACGATAAACGGCGGCAAAGGCGATGATACTGTTTACAACTATGAAGCGGGCATGGTTTACGTTTATAAGTCGGGCGATGGCAACGATTATATTTCAGGTTTCGGAAGGTTGGAAACACTCGTCGTGGACGGCGCGAAATACTCGACGGTCAAGAGCGGAAATGATGTTCATGTTAAAGTCGGCAAGAATACAATCACTCTCTCAGGAGCCGCTGGACTTCCCAACGTCAACATTGCCTCTTCGACTAAAGGCATTGTTCCCGTCAATGTCGTTGAAAACAATACGGAGAATAAAACGATTAAAGGCAAGTCGTCTTCAAACTGGATAAGGAACTACGCCAGCAATGTCACGATTCAAGGCGGCAAAAATGCTGATGACATTTACAACAGCGGCTCCAACGTCGTGATTAAAGGTGGCGGCGGCTACGATCAAATTCACTCTTACGCTTATAACGTCTCGATACTAGGTGGCTCGAAAGCGGATTTGATTTACTCTTACTACTCGGACAACACGGTTAATGCTGGTAAGGGCAACGATACAATTTATACGAGCGAAAAAGTTCAGCTTGTCTACGCAAAGGGCAATGGCAACGACATTATTTATAACGACAGCGGACTAAGCGGCGGAGATTTAACGGTTAAATTGACAAGCGGCACACTCGGAGCAACTTCCGTAAGCGACGCGGGCG
The DNA here is from genome assembly GCA_017406175.1 of Selenomonadaceae bacterium. Classification (GTDB taxonomy): domain Bacteria; phylum Bacillota; class Negativicutes; order Selenomonadales; family Selenomonadaceae; genus Quinella. The sequence goes on from JAFQZB010000369.1 coordinate 3,701, forward strand.
ATATTATCCTTAACGTCGGCACAGGCAGTCTCACATTTAAAGATGCTCAAGCCGATAAGATAAGCGTCACGGATTCTAAGGGCAAAACGACCGTAGTCAATGCAGGCAGAACGGAATTCACCAACACGAAGAACAGCAAGACAATCACTAAGACCAAAGGTAGCTGGTACATTGATAACAGCGGCAACAAAGTCAAGATAACGACGGGCGCGGGAACGGACGGCATTCGTAACAACGGCTCGAACGTGACAATCAACTCTGGTGCAGGCGACGATGAAATTTTTAACAACGGAGCCTCAAAGGTTTCAATTAGTGCAGGTAACGGCAACGATTACATTGACAACTACGGCTCAAAGGTTTCAATCAACGCGGGCGCAGGGGATGATACAATTTACAATGACAGAAACTGGATTTCTAATACATCCACTTATGAAGCTCCCGACAATGTGACAATCAACGCGGGCGCGGGCAACGATAGAATTAACAACAACGGAGCCTCAAAAGTTTCAATTAACGCGGGCGACGGCAACGACTACATTAACAACTACGGCTCAAAGGTTTCAATCAACGCGGGCGCAGGGGATGATACAATTTACAATGAAGAAAAATGGAATTCCAATACATCCACTTATGAAGCTCCCGACAATATAATAGTCAACGCTGGCGACGGCAACGATTTCATTTACAACCAAGGTTCCAAAACTTCAATCAACGCTGGTGCAGGTAATGATACTGTCAGGAATTATGGCGACAACGTCAGTGTTTCTGGCGGCAAGGGCGCAGATATTCTTTATGGCGGTTCAGGCAAAAGTACGCTTTGGGGCGGTGCGGGCAATGATTCGCTCTATGGAGGTTCGGGCGAAGATGTATTCATCTACAAGCCTGGCGAAGGTACGGATAAAATCTTTAACTACGCAAACGACGACATGCTCCAAATCCTCAATGCCGACGGCACAAACGGTTCATTCAGTAAATCAAAATTCAGCGGCGGAGTCCTCACGCTCACGATTTCAGGTGGCGGCTCGGTTGTCTTCGAGAACGTCAGCGTAGGCGACCAAATTAACATAAACGGCACGACTCGCACCATAAACGGTAGCAAGCTCAAATAAATCTGTCCGGAAAACTTTTCTCCCGTCGACGAGGCGGGATTTTTTTATAAGCGGCGCGAGGCAAGGAAATGAAAAAATTTTTAGAAAACAACTTGCATATCGCGCTTGAAATGGTATAATGCGGCGTAGTTAGGTTTTAATTTGGTTTTAATGATAAGGGGGATTATGTAATGGCAAAAATCGAGAAGATTATCGGTCGTGAAATCGTAGACTCTCGCGGCAATCCGACGGTTGAAGCAGATGTTATCCTTGAAGGCGGTATCGTAGGTCGTGCAGCAGTTCCTTCCGGCGCATCCACGGGCGTAAATGAAGCTCTCGAACTCCGCGACGGCGACAAGGGTCGTTATATGGGCAAAGGCGTCCTCAAAGCAGTCAAAAACCTCAACGAAATCATTGCTCCGGCTCTGAAAGGCGATTGCGTCCTCAATCAGCGTGCACTCGATTACAAGATGATTGAACTCGACGGCACACCCACCAAGAGCAAACTCGGCGCAAATGCAATCCTCGCTGTCTCGCTCGCCGCTGCCAAAGCCGGTGCTCAAGCTGTCGGTCTGCCCCTTTATCGCTATATCGGCGGCTGCAACACCTATAAAATGCCCGTCCCGATGATGAACATCATTAACGGCGGCGCACACTCCGACGCCCCGATTGCTTTCCAAGAATTCATGATTCGTCCCGTTGGTGCTCCCACAGTTCGCGAAGCCATTCGCATGGGCGCAGAAGTCTTCCATAACCTCGCTAAGATTCTCAAAGGTCGCGGACTTTCCACGGCTGTCGGCGATGAAGGCGGCTTTGCTCCTAATCTCAAAGGCACTGAAGACGCACTCGAAACTATCATCAAGGCTATCGAGGCGGCAGACTATAAGCCCGGCGAACAAGTCAAAATCGCTATGGACTGCGCGGCGTCCGAATTCGCTGTTAAAGAAGGCGACCAATACTTCTACGACTACAAGCAACTCAACGGCAAGCACCCGATTTTGAAAGACCCCAACGGCAAGAAACTCGACGTTCAACAGCAAATCGACTTCCTTGAAAAACTCGTTGACACCTATTACATTGATTCTATCGAAGACGGTTTGGCAGAAGAGGACTGGGAAGGCTGGGTTAAGCTCACGAAGCAAATCGGTCACAAGTGCCAGCTCGTCGGCGACGACCTGTTTGTCACCAATACCAAATTCCTCGAAAAAGGCATCAAGATGGGCGCGGCGAACTCGATTCTTATCAAAGTCAATCAGATTGGCTCGCTTACCGAAACTCTCGAAGCAATCGAAATGGCTCACCGCCACAACTACACGACTGTTACTTCTCATCGCTCCGGCGAGACCGAAGACGCAACTATCGCTGACATCGCAGTCGCCACCAA
>JAFQZB010000370.1 GCA_017406175.1 Selenomonadaceae bacterium
CTACTGTGTTTACTAAATGTTATCTACACAGTAGCATAAAAAATTTTTTCAGTCAAGATAGTAAAAAAAAGACCGCCTGTATTGGCGGTTAATGTGTGATTTCATTATTGTTGGCTTTCGCCGAGTAACCAGTCTATGGTGACGTTTAATGCTCTCGACAATCTGATTAAATTTCTGAACGGTGGCTCTCTTCTCCCCGTTTCGTATGCTGTAATAGCTGGTTTCGTTATTCCAATCTTTTTTGCTAAATCTGCTTGGGTTAATCCTAGTGATTTTCTCATGATTCTGATTCTGGCTCCAAAATCTTTTCTTAGCGCATCATCGGAAAGTTTCAAGGAGTCAAATTTAATAGGTTCGCCATTGCTTTTTTTTAAGTGTTCAAGCATACGTTCAAGATTAAGTAAGCCATTAGCTACTTTAGATGGTGACATACCATTTAGTTCCTGTGAAATTTCTTCATTAGTAATAAGGCATTCGTTGAGCAATGGTAACCTCTCCTTTCAAAAAGCTAATTTGTTTAATTATAAAGCGCAACGAACGGTAAATCAAATGCCGTTATGTTTTTGAGGGAAATATTTTTGTAGCATACCGTAGTTTAATTTTAGTGTCAGTAATTTTACTGCTTACGACGTGGCTTTTCTAAAACAAAATCTTCTGAAGTTGATTAGACAGTAGATTTCGTATAAAATTGCAGAAAAGAATTTGTTCTGGGGGGAACAGCTTGCAAATTTTGAATCTCAATCGAATGAACGACGCTTTGTTCAAAAATATTTTCGCGCAAAATAGCGACATCACCCTTTCGCTGATAAATTCCGTTTTTGAGTTTCAAGGCACGGAGTTGATTACCGATATTGAATTCATCGACAGGAATTTGGATATTGAAGAAGAGGGCGGGAAAGAATCGCGACTGGATTTATTGGGAAGAGCGTCTGACGGCACGGTCGTTAATTTGGAAATTCAAGTAGCCAAGCAGGAGTATATGGGAAGACGTTCACTGTACTATTGGTCACGACTTTACAACGAACTAAAAAGCGGCGAAGAGTACACCGAGCTGAAACGAACTGTCACAATCAATATTTTGGACATCAATCTCTTTGAAAAGAAAAAATATCCGAGTTATCACAGCTGTTTCGGCGTTTACGACCTTAAAACTGGCAATCAACTGACGACGGATTGTGAGCTACATTTTTTGGAATTACCGAAATGGCATTTAAAAACGGTAAAGGAAACGAATCGACTGGAACGATGGCTTTCCTATTTCTCTAAGAAGACAACGGTAGCAGAATTGGAGGAGATAGCGATGTTGGAACCTGCTATTCAAAAAGCTTTCAAGGCTGAAACTATTTTTACGCAGGACGAGATAAACCGGCGTAGATATGAATTGCGCGAAAAGAATCAGCGCGACCGTATTGCTCAAATTAACTATGCCGTCAAACAAGCGGTCACAGCGGAACGCGAGAAATATTCCCAAGAAGAAGAAAAGCGCGTCGTCAACTGGATTAAAAAAGGCAAGTCTTTCGATGATATTATGGATTTTACTTCGCTTGCTCCCGAACGAGTGAAACAACTTTTTGCCGAAAATCTCCCTTGAGCGTTGAAAAATTTTTTCCGAAAAAAGCCAACCGCAGGTTCAGTACTCTTTGGCGAGTGACAAATTTTTTTCGCCGATTTATCGCGTCACTATGCGGATTTTTCACGCTTATCCAAAGGATAAGCGGTAAGTGAACTTCGCTTGCAATTTCTGCAATTTACCCCAGCGTTTCCTGACGCCTTCACAACTCACGCACCATTCTTTTTTGGATAAATGCGTCCTTGTC
>JAFQZB010000371.1 GCA_017406175.1 Selenomonadaceae bacterium
AATATCGCGATAAAACGTTAAAATCCTCCTTGAAAATTATCGAGGAGGTTTTTTTATGGACTTTGTGCATCAACTCATACAGCAGTTGATAAACGGAGTGAGCTTGGGCAGTATCTACGCGCTGATTGCTCTGGGCTACACGATGATTTACGGCATTATAAAGTTGATAAACTTTGCGCATGGCGATGTTTACATGGTCGGGGCGTATATCGGGTTCGCGGCAGTCACGATTGGCGGCTTACCGATTTTGCCCGCGCTTTTAATCTCTATGGCGTTGACGGCGATACTAGGCATGTTGGTCGAGAGGATTGCCTATAAGCCGCTAAGACATGCGCCGAGGATTTCACTGCTCATCACAGCGATTGGCGTATCCTTCTTCCTTGAGTATACGAGCATGTATTTTGTCACGCCGACGCCGCGAACCTTCCCCGAAGTCATGCCAAATATCTCATTCAATGTTGGCGGCTTCATCATCAACGGGCAACAACTTCTAATCCTTAGCATAACGATAATCCTAATGGCGGTGCTAACTTACATTGTACAGAAGACCAAACTCGGAAAGGCAATGCGGGCGGCGAGCTTCGACACGGAGACGGCTCAACTTATGGGCGTCGATTCGGATAAGGTTATCTCGATGACGTTTTGCATAGGCTCGGCATTGGCGGCGGCGGCGGGTGTCCTGGTCGGCGTCTACTACAACACGATTGACCCGCTAATGGGAATCATGCCTGGTCTTAAAGCGTTCGTGGCGGCGGTCTTGGGCGGCATTGGAATTTTGCCGGGCGCGGTCGTCGGCGGAATAGTCTTGGGCGTCGTCGAGGCATTAGTCGCGGGTTTCCTGTCGTCGACGTTCAGAGACGCGGCGGCATTTGCGATTTTGATTTTGGTTTTGTTGATTAAGCCGAGCGGACTCTTTGGCAAAAATACTAACGAGAAAGTGTGACGATATGAACTCAGCAAGGAAGAAAGATTTGGTTATGCTGGTCTTCGCTTTGGTGCTTTACGGCGTCTTGCAGATGATGATCAGCGCAAAGGTTATCGGCTCGTTCTGGGAGCTGAACATAATTTTAATCTGCGTGAACATAATCCTATCGGTGAGCCTGAACCTAATCAACGGCTATACGGGGCAATTCTCGTTGGGGCACGCGGGCTTCATGGCGGTCGGGGCTTATGTCGGGGTCGTGGCGACGGTTAAGTTTGGTCTGCCGTTAATCGTGGCGTTGATTATGGGAGCAATCGCGGCGGGTTGCTTAGGCTTTTTAATCGGCTTGCCGACGCTACGACTGCGCGGCGACTATTTGGCAATCGCGACACTCGGTTTGGGCGAGATAATCCGAATCGTCATCATGAACATTGATTACGTCGGAGGGGCGGCGGGCTTCAAAGGCATTCCGCACCTTACGAACTTTACTTGGGTTTTCTTCGTTATGCTCGTGACTCTGTTCTTTATCAAAAACTTCGTGAACTCGTCGCACGGTCGAGCATGTATAGCGATACGCGAGAACGAGATAGCCGCTGAGGCTATGGGCGTCAACACGACTAAGTATAAAGTCATGGCATTCACGTTAGGCGCGGCGTTCGCGGGCGTGGCGGGCGGTCTCTTCGCTCATCAATTCTATCTGATAAGCCCGACGTCGTTTACGTTTCTGTCGTCGTTCAACTATCTTATAATGGTCGTAATGGGCGGCATGGGGTCAATCACCGGCTCAATCGCGGGCGCGTTCGTCGTAACGTTCATATCAGCGGCTTTGGCGTCCTTCCCGGAAGTGCGCATGATAATCTACGCCTTGGCTTTAATCTTGATGATGTTCTATCGCCCGCAAGGTTTGTTCGGCTATATGGAGCTGACGAACGTCGGACCGATTAAAAAGTTCCTCGACAAGGTATCAGGTTCAAAGGAGGTGATTTAAAAGATGGCTGACACTAAACCTTTGCTTGAAACGGAAAATGTCTCGGAGGTCTTCGGCGGGCTAAAGGCGGTCTCGGACTACAACATTTATATCAATCGCGGCGAACTCATCGGGCTAATCGGACCGAACGGCGCGGGCAAGACGACGGCTTTTAACCTGATAACGGGCGTCTACAAGCCGACGACGGGCGAGATAAATTTTGACGGCAAATCAATCGTCGGGCTTAAGCCCTATGAGATTACGCAACGAGGCATTGCCCGCACGTTTCAGAATATCCGCCTGTTCAGCGAACTCAGCGTCCTCGATAACGTCAAGATTGCTTATCACTGCCACGTTAAGTACGGGCTACTGGAAACGGTCTTGCGTATGGGTCGCTACTTCGGCGAGGAGAAGTCTATTGAGGACGAAGCACTTAACCTGCTGAAGATTTTCAAGCTGGAGGAGCACGCTTACGAGGTCGCGAAAAATCTTCCTTACGGTGCACAGCGTCGCTTGGAAATTGCCCGCGCCCTTGCCGCCAAACCAAAACTTTTACTCCTTGACGAGCCCGCCGCCGGCATGAATCCCCAAGAGACGCAGGAGCTTATGGAAATGATTCGTTGGATTAGAAAGCAGTTCGGGCTGACGGTTTTGCTTATCGAACACGATATGGCTTTGGTCATGGGCATTTGCGAGCGGATTTATGTTCTAGAATACGGCATGATTATCGCTGACGGCACGCCTTCCGACATTCAAAACGACCCCGAAGTCATTCGCGCATATCTCGGCGCGGAGGCTATCAATTAAGGAGGAATTCTTATGGCGTACAAAGCTTTAATCTTCGGCACTGATGACCTTTATCCGACGCTGAAACCTTTCTACGACGCGCAAGCTAAAAGCGGCAATTTGGAAATCGTCGCCACCGCCGAGCTTGTGAACAACACTTTTAATCTCGTTTACGCTGACGGTAAAAAGGGAAGAATTGAAGATATTCCAAACTTCGACATCGCGATAATTTCATCACACGGATACTTCTATTCTCGAATGAAACTGCTTGAAGGATTTGGACTTCCGCGCAATCGAATCATTGACGGACGAGTTTTTCAAGTTCCAAACTTGGATTTCTCACGCCTACTTAAAGAGGGCATTGCTTATGGTATTATTGAAAAGCAAAATTCTTTTAGAATCGAGCATAATGTTATTTATCCGCAAATGTATTCGTTCAAGGACAGCAACTCTACCTTCTTCCTAGATAAGAAAAGTTACATCTCCAAAAATACAAATATTGAGAGAGACGGAGATATACACGTCGGAAAATTTTCTGCCCTTTCATGGAATATATTATTCGAGTTTCAACTTAGCGTCGGTCACAACATATCAAACATTAGTCAATACAGCCGATTTTATTTTGATTGGTCTTTCCCAAAAGAATTTATGTCGCCGCAGGGCATGTGCAAAACTTTAATCGGCTCAGATGTTTGGATAGGGCGCGGTTGTATCTTGAAAAGCATAAATCCAGATAAGCCGCTCGTTATTGGGGATGGCGCGGCTATCGCCTCGGACAGCGTGGTCGTTAAGAACGTTCCGCCATATGCAATCGTGGGCGGCAACCCCGCTAAGGTCATCAAGTATCGTTTCCCGCCGCACGTCATTAAAGCGTTGCTTAGAATCAAATGGTGGGATTGGAGCCTCGACAAGATTTACGATAACTTTAAGTATTTCAACGACGTGGAAAAGCTCATTTCCCTGCACGACCCGCTTAAAGACGCTGACACGCCCGAAGACGATAGTTTTTTAGGTTACGACATAGAGAACACTTTTGATTTGGACATGGATAAAATCCGCAACAACTTTAGATAAAGGAGGTTTGCTTATGGCAATGCTTGAGGTCAAAGACATCAACGTTTACTACGGAGCAATTCACGCGATAAAGGGCATAAGCCTTGCGGTCGAGGAGGGCGAGATTGTCACGCTGATTGGTGCTAACGGCGCAGGCAAGTCCACGACGCTCCGAACGATTTCGGGACTCTTGAAGCCTAAGACCGGCGAGATAAATTTCCTCGACAAAAATATTGCTGGAATGCCGGCGCACAAAATCGTTCGCGAGGGGATATCGCAGGTGCCGGAAGGTCGAAGAATCTTCGCGGAAATGACTGTGCAGGAAAATCTGGAGCTGGGAGCCTTCACACGCACGGACAAGGACGAGATTCAAAACGATTTTAAAATGGTCTTCGGACGTTTCCCGCGCCTTGAGGAAAGAAAATCGCAGTTGGCAGGAACTTTATCGGGCGGCGAACAGCAAATGCTTGCTATGGGGCGTGCGCTCATGAGTCGTCCAAAACTTTTGCTCCTAGACGAACCGAGCATGGGGCTTGCGCCGCTTTTGATTCGCGAAATCTTTTCCATCATCGCCGACATCAACAAGACGGGCACGACGGTTTTGCTCGTAGAACAGAATGCAAATATGGCGTTGTCGATTGCTAACCGCGCTTACGTCTTGGAGACGGGGCGAATCACTATCAGCGGCGACGCCAAAGAACTTGCCGCCAGCGAAGACATCCGCAAGGCTTATCTTGGAGGTTAGTTTCATATGGATAACATTCAACGAATTAACGAACTGCGACGAAACTTAAATGAACTTCGCACGCTCGGCACGGCTTTTAAAAGCGACTTGATTGAGATTGCAGACGCTATCGACCACGAAAGATTTGCCCCCACCGAAGGACTTAAGACTTGGGGCGACCATCTGCTAGCGTGGATGAAAAAATCTGCCGATTGTTTAGAAATGTACACTGAAATTTTCAAGGAGCCGTTGCCCGATAAATTCTCCGAGGTTGAAAAACTTTTGGACGCGGAAGAAAATCGAATTCGGGCGGCGAACGTCTTGATTCAGGCGGAAAAGTTCTTGCACTTCACCACGAACAATCCTGTTGTTGAAAAAGTTCTGCAGGAACATCAAAGCGAGCTAGCCAAGCTACTTGCACGCAAACGGCAGAACACCAGACTAAAGACAACCCTTGAGACCTACGCCAAATTTGTCGACGCAACGGAAGAAACTGACATGGGCAAAAAGTTTTCGACGAGCACAGAGCTAAGAGCGTTCTTCGGCGATGATTTTATCGGGCGGACACTCTTCGGCGGAGAATTAATCGGGGGAACCGTCAAGCTTAAAGAAGATAAGCCCGTTCCCTTCGTCGAGGAACCGCCGCCCAAACCCGTAAAGCGGAGAGGTAGACCGAAGAAAATCGCCGCGCCGGAACCGCCGCCACCACCGATTAAAAGAGACGCCAAAGAAATTTTAAACTCGGCGGGGGTCTTGCTGAAGGAAGACGACTTCGCGGCGTGGGATAAAAGATTTGTCATCGAGAGCATCGACCGCAACAGAGAATTCTCCGCCGTCCGTTTCAAGCGCGACTTCAAGAACGCGGAAATGCTTAAGCCTGTCCTGTCCTATATCGCGGCGCATGGTATGCTGGCATGGTCGGCGTTCTGCCCGCGGAAAATGCCCAAGGACATCATGGAGAGCATTGCTCAGCTCCTGCTCAACAAAGGCTATATTCAGAAGTATTCGTTCGGGCAGTATGATACCTTCTACGGCTTGACGAGAAACTTTTTTGACTTCGTAAAGAGCGACAACGGCAGAAAGTTCATCAACGCCAAGCGCAGTCGTGCGGAACTGGAGAACGCTTTCTTCATCACGGACAAGGCAAAACATGCTTTGGTGCGTTCGATTTACATTTACCTGTACGCCATCGAACGCGGGCACGGAAATGTTTTCTTCGACGTGGAATTTTTCCATTTGGCATTTCGGGCTGACTTCATCGGCAATGAGAAGCATGATTTGTTGCTCGGCTGTTTTTGGGAGTCGGCTGACGAGACCGAGAAATTTTTTAAACGCCTGCGGGTGTACTTGAAGACCTTCAAGAAGATTCATCGGCTGTTCGTGGTGGGGATTAGCCTTCAGCACGCTAAGAAGATGTTCGACGCCCTCGAAGAGATTTTCGCCGAAGATTTCCCGAAGAACACCGATTATTATCTTTACGACGCCGACGAGGACGAATTCTATCGCAAGGACACGTTGGAAATAATCACCCCGCCGGAAATTTGGAATACCCCTTCGCCGCCGCCGAAAGACGACCCTGAACCGGAAGAGGCTATCGACGACGAACCCGAAGAGGTCGAAGACGTTCCCGCCGTGCAAAAATCCGAGGCTCCGCCTTTGGACATGACGGTTAAGGAAAAAGTCTTGACCGACGTTAAGGCATTGCTCGCGGACAAAAAGTTTTACTGCGCGACGGCTTACCTTAGGGCGCAGAGTTTGACGCTTGAGGCGGTAGAGCCGCTTTATCGGCAGCTCGCCTTTGCACTCGATGACCCGTTCCTCAACGAAAGCTACAGTGCCGGCACGATTTCAACTTTGGCATTGCAGGACGACGACGACTTCAACGAGGCTCTGGTAACTGCCGCCGCAATTCGCGCACTTTTTTACAACGACTTCGGCATTGATTACGGCGTACCCGCTCTGCACGTCCTGATAAAAAGTTTCGGGCTTGTCAAAAAGAATTCGACGCTTGCTGAACTGATTGACGCGCTGAAGAATTTCAAGACGGAACAGCGCAAGGGCATAGACCTTTACGCCGATTATCAGACCAAAGACAGGAACGCCGCCGAGGAGATGCTTACCAAAGTTATCCGCGACGCCGAAGAGTATTACTCGCGCTACTTCGAGGGCAAGCTCACTGACCGCGCCGACAACGAAACCTTTATCCGCATGGAACAAAATCTTTTCTCGCGTAACGGTGATTGGGCGCAAATCTTTACGGCGATAAAGGACAAGGTCGAGGCTCGCTCGGCGGATACGCTCAACTTTGTAAAAGATTTCTTGGCGGAGACCTTCATCAAGAAGAACGCGGGCTTTGACCGGCTCAATATTGACGGCGAGAAATTGAATCAGTTCATCGACGACAAATGGGACGAGGCTTGCGGCAAGAAAAATCCCGGCAAGATGATAGGTCGACTTCGCAACAACATCACGAAGAATTTGGAACGGGCTATCGAGATAATGTGCGCGTGGGTTAATTGTGCTCAAGTGCTCTGCGCGGTCGGCGAGGACGATGGCAACGCTGAGTACAAAAGAATTCGTTCGCGGCTCCTTGCAAATGTTGAAACGATTATCAGCACGTTGGGTGATGACGCGGGCTCGGCTGTCGTTGCTAAGACGCTGGAGGAAATTCATTCGCGGCTGGACGGCTCGTATAGCAAGCTCAGCCATAAGTATTTTTACGTTGACTTCTTGCGCGGCGATAAGGTTGCCCTCGACGAAAATTATCTACCGCAATTTGACTTGAACATTTCTGACGGCACCAAAGACGGCTTGCCCGAACAGATTAAAAAGCACGCGGCGTTGAAGTTGCCTAGCTTTGAAGAACGTATCGAACAAATCTTTGAGGCGGGCGGCGATGACTTCGGCGCGGCGTTGATTATTGATGATTACCTTAAGGCGACGGGCGGCAAGTCCTTTATCGAGAAGAAATCCTACGACGTGGCGAAGTGCATAAAGAGCACGTCCAAAGATGCGCCGCGGCATCTGGAAAGCTTTATCGGCGGGTTGGAGTTGGCGCAGAGCTATGGACAGTTCGACACGTTGCCCGAAGGCGAGAAGGAAAAAATTCTTCAGCTCGTGGACAACTGCTACAAGTACGCCGAGGCAAGCAAGAATTATGGCGTGTTCTTCCGCGTGAAAAGGCATTGGGAAAAAGTCATCGAGGATAACGCCGCCAAACGTGCGGAAGTTCTTCGGGCGGATTTGCAAGAGGCGGTCGAGAGCTACAAGAAGGTTGCGGACAATGTGGAGGCGTCGGAGCTTAATGTCAGCGTGGCGGAAATTGGAAGGATAATCGAGTCGCGGAACTTTACGGCGGCGCAGGGTCTTATCTTCAAGCTCAATCGCGGCGAGCTGTATAAGAAATTCGACGACACGGAGGACACGCCCCTTGCCCGATTCCTTGACGCGGACGAGTACAGCGACTGTTATAAGCGCGTCAATGATAGCGGCGACTCTTTGGAAAATCTCATCGGCAGAAAGATTTTCCCGCGTGATAAAGTGTCGCGTGCTAAACTCAGCCTCGTCAAAAATTGGATAACGAATCCCACGGGCGAAGACAAGATTAAAACTCTGCTTGAGTTGCTCGGCTTCAATGTCGAGAGCGTGCAAAAGCTTTTCTTGCTCAGTGCCAATACGGTCAACTTCCACGTAAAGATTTTCGCCACGGGGCAGAAGTCAAGCTATCCAATCGCGGCGTTTGGCTCGGAGGCAGAGGTCAGCGGCTTCAACGTCTCGTGTTTGTTCGGCAAGTTCGACGAGAAAAATTTAGTCGAGAAGTTCAAGGAGCTGGGCAATAGCAAGCATACGATGGTTTTCTTGGATTACGCGCTTGACTTGCCGACGCGCCGCCGCCTTGCCAAAGAGATTAAGCTTGAGAAGAGCCTGACGAAACTTTTTGTGGTCGTCGACAGGGTGGCGATAATGTACCTGCTCAAGAACTGCGCGGCGCAATTGGGCACGAAACGAATTACCGATACGCTAATGTCAATCGTCATGCCGTTCGCGAGGTATCAGCCGTATATTTGGTCACCGAGGATACCCTTGCCGCCGGAAATGTTCATCGGGCGCGAGAATGAGATTAATGAGGTCACGAACCACGACGGAGTTAATATCGTGTGCGGCGGTCGACAGCTGGGCAAGTCGGCTTTGCTCAAGATGGCGTGCCGGAAGATTGACGGCAACAACAACGAGCGGGCGATATTCATTGACATTGACGACAAAAATTATCGGGAGGCGGCGTTGCTTACCAGCCGCGAGCTTAGTGATAAGAATTTCTTTGCTGAACCCTTCGAGACCGACGATTGGGAAGAGCTCACCCGCGCCATTAGGAACCGTCTATCGAGCGATACGCCGACGAAGATTCCCTACTTTATGCTCATGCTCGACGAGGCGGATAAGTTCATTGACTCTTGCGCGGAAAATAATTACAGCCCGATAGTCGCTTTGGCTAAGACTCAGCAGGAGGATTACAACGGCAGTCGCTTTAAGTTCGTTATTGCGGGCTTGAGGAATATCATTCGCTTCGAGCGGGAACAGACTTTTAGCAACAACAGTATCCTGCCGACGCTCAAATCACTGACGATTAAGCCGTTCAACGTGGAAGACGCCCGCAAGCTTTTGGAGGTGCCGCTTAGGTATCTGGGCTTGTACTTCCCCGACAACGAAAAGGATTCACTGATACTGACGATTTTGGAGACGGCGAACTATTTCCCCAGCCTGATTCAGCTTTACTGCGAGAAACTCGTTAAGGCATTGTTCGAGCCGAGTTACGCGGGCTACGACGCTGACACGCCGATCTACCGCATAAGCGAGGAGCACATCAAAAAGATTCTTGCCGACCAGGAGTTCACTAAGGACATCAAAACAAAGATTGAAATTACTTTGAGGCTCGGCGAGGACAAATATTATTTCGTTATCGCGAACCTGTTGGCGCATCTCTACTACAAGCAAAGTAGCGTTGAAGGTTATTCGCCGCAGGACATCATGAAAGTTGCGGCTGATGAGTATGACTTGATTAAGGAACCGTTCCTGCCCGATAACGAAGAGAAGGTCGGCGCACTTATGGAGGAGCTTTGCGAGCTGAACATTTTGCGCAAGACGAACGCGGACAAGTACCTTTTCTCCCGCCAGAGGATTCTTAGGATAATCGGCACGTTCAATGAGGTTGAGGACGCACTCCTCAAGCTTATGGTGGAGGCGACGCATGAATAACTTATTCGGAAAAATTTGGTGGGAAGACTTGAACGGACCGCGCAGATTTTTAGTCGAGGCGGCGGAAAAATTATCGGGCGGTCAAAGCGTGGTCATGTGCTTGCCAGAGCGCGTGCCATGGTTAGAGACGATGCGCGACGTTCTGGAGCGGTTGTTAAGCAAGGGCACGCAGACGATTAAAGTTGTTGACGCGGAAGACATTTCGACCGAGCCGCAGGAATATGTTATGGAAGAGTTTTGCGCGAACAAGGACGGCTTCCGCCCCTACAGCAAGAAGGCTTACGCAAAGTTTTTAGCGGAGGCTACGGGCATTGAGCTTAACGACAGCTGCATTTGGATTCGCAACGCCACGTCAGCGCAAGTCGATGATTGGTTCACGTTCATTGCGGATTATCAAAATTTCTTATCGGGCAAGCGGGGCGGCGTCTTCCTGCTTGAGACGATTGGCGGGCTAAGCAACAAGTTCGGCGTGGAGGTTCTCTCTTACGGCGATAGGGTCAGCGGCTACGATAGCTTTGCTTTTAATATCTTCACGGCGGCGGACTTCG
>JAFQZB010000372.1 GCA_017406175.1 Selenomonadaceae bacterium
CGGCTCACCGAGGTCGGCGAACGACTTTTGAATATCAGCGAACAAAACGATTTTTCCGTCGACAACCCGTTGAGCATCCCCGCCGACAGCTTCATCTATCTCAAGCAGCTGTTGAAAACTTTGGTCAAGGTCAACACCGAACGAGTACGCCCTTTCGTCGTCACGGTTTATCTCATCACGAAACTCGGCGGGCTTTCATACGAGGAATTTACTTACCTGTTACCGTTGTGCATTGACACGCAAAGTACCTTGGAAGCCGTCGAAAACATAAAAGCTCTGCGAAGAAACGCGACAACCATAGACAAAATAATTTTGGCTCGTCTCATGGCGAGAGAAAATTACAAGACCGCGCTGAAATATCTTCTTCAAGCTAACGTCGTAACGGCTGATGTTATCGCCGCCGTCGGCATAAACAGAAAAAGTCGCCGATACGACAAAGTTTATTTCCCGCTTTACAACGCGCTTCACAAATTTTATCTGGAACGCAACAAAGCAGCAGTCAATGAACTCGTCGTTGCGCTGAAGCCTCTCACAAACACCGGCTCTCTTTGGCAACAGTATCTTTTCGGCGAGACCAGCCTCATCACAATTAAAAGAGCCCCTTTGGACTGTCTGCAAGCCAACCGCTTTGATGACGCCGACACTGAAGAAAAATTTCGTCGGACGTTTTTCACTGTCATGCACATCATTAAAGCGAAACGCGGGCTCGAAGATTATTGCGACCTCAATCGCCGCTACATGAAGACGACAGATGTAATTTTGTTTGCTGATGGCAAAGTCGTGCTCGATATTGTCCCGCACCATTACTTTGCTCCTATTTGCGACAGTCTGTTGGATATTGCTTTCGACGACTCGTCGTTACTGAGGAAAAATTGTCGCCTGGAAAACATCGCGGCGTTCCTCCGTCCGAATGAAAGTTTAATCCTTGACGGCATTAACCGCGAGTTTACACTTACGTTAAAGTCGTTTCAAGACGCCAGCGAAATTTTAGAGCGGCAACGCTATATCCGACTGAATCATCTGATTGACTCCAAGTTCACCAACGAGAAAATCTTGAACCTCTTGAGTCTCATCGCGGAGAGAGCTGACGACGAAATTCAAAAGCTGGTAACTGACAATGCCGACATTCCGACCATATTTGAATATGTCCTCGGAATACTCTGGTATAAAATCAGCAACCGGCAAGGAAAAATCCTTGACTATATGAAACTGTCGCTTGACGTTGACTTGCTACCCAAAACTCACGCGGCGGGCGGCGAAGCGGACATCGTTTACGAGTACCCGAAGTCAACCGTATATCCTGCTCATTCGCTTTTGCTCGAAGCAACATTAAGCGACCGTACCAATCAGCGGCGCATGGAAATGGAGCCCGTCTCCAGACATCTCGGCAATCACCTGCTACGTACCCACAATCTGAACTCTTATTGCGTCTTCGCCACGAACGAGTTAAACATCAACGTCGTCTCCGATTTTCGAGGACGAAAAAATCAGCCGTATTATGATACGGCTGACGAAACCAATTTTATCGAGGGCATGAAGATTATCCCTCTGCAAATCGAAGACTTGAAAAATATCATACAGAATCACATTGGCTACGAGAAACTCTACCAGATCTTTGAGGCGGCTTTTCAAGCCAAACTCGCTCCTCATCAATGGCGCAAATTTTGTATTGCCAGCAAACTGGCATAATATTTGCCTGTAGATAGCGATGTCAGCAACTTATTCCGAAATATGAAGATTCCAATCTCTAAAAGTCAGTACTTATGACAGCTTGACGTGAATCGCGTCTTTATGCTATTCTTTTTGCACCGTAACTTATCGCCATAATGACGGAGGGTTTTCTCTTGAAATTTGCTTATGCAAGGGTTTCCACTCGTAAACAATTTCGTGACGGCAATGGTCTTGAGGAACAAATCGCTAAGCTTGAAAACGTCGGCTTCGATGAACTTGTCGTCGAAGAATTTTCCGGGGCTACTACTAAGCGTCCTCAATTAGACGCCTTGATTCAACGCCTCCAAACGGGCGATACTCTTATCGTTACTAAGCTTGACCGCTTTGCTCGTTCTGCCGCCGAAGGACTTTCTCTCATTAACTCTTTGCTCGCTCGCGGCGTTCATGTTTTTATTCTTAACATGGGGCTTATCGACAACACTCCTATCGGAAAACTCATTACCACCATTCTTCTCGCTATTGCTGAATTTGAGCGCGACATGATTGTCGAACGCACTCAAGCAGGTAAAGAAATTGCTCGAACCAAACATGGCTTCCGCGACGGCAGACCGCCTATCGACCAAAAGAAAAAAGATTTTGCCGCCGATCTTATTCTCAACCAACACAAAAGTTACAACGAGGTTGTCGAATTGACCGGGCTTTCTAAATCCACTCTTACTCGTGCCGTTCGCCACGCCAAAGCTAATCTTATCCTTGCTGAGAAAAATGCCGGCAATTAATTCGAGGTGACGTTATGGCAAATTACAATTCTCGTTATCGTGATTCCGTCTTCCGTTCCTATTTCAACGACCCTGCAAGATTGCTGTCTCTTTGCAACGCTGCTCTCAACACTAAATTCGCTTTATGAGCCTGTCAAAAAAGCTGAAGGCAACTTATCTGATAGTTTATCCTTCGGGCGAACTCATCGAGGCGGAAACGATTCATGCACAATTTTTCCTTGCCATTAGATCGATAATTTTCAAGCAGACAAAAGTTTCTGCGCCCGATGCCGAAATTATGAATCGTGTCGTGGAAAAAATGGTTGAAGAGGCTTTGAAGTGCACCAGCATTGAAAATATCGTCGGCGATGAAAAATCTGTTGACATCTTTAGCGAAAATTTTTTGCGCGAGCTTGACGCCTTCAAAATGCCAGTTACGAAATTTAATGCACTCCTCAAGTTGGTGAAAAAAAATATTGCCGCTTACGGTCGCAGCAATAAAGTCAAAGCCATTGAATTCGATAAGCGTTTGAAAAAAATCGTGGACAACTACAACAGTCGTGATAAGTTAGTTTTCGTCAATGAGGTCGTTGGTGATTTTGTTGACCAACTGTCCGATAAGCTGATTCAGCTTCTGCGAGACTTGGAAGATGACAAAAAATCTTTCGAGCGATTAGGAATCACTTACATGGAAAAAGTTTTCTTCGATATTCTCATTGCCGTCCGAGATGACCATGCCTTTCCTTACGACGAAGAAAAATGTTTGGCACTAGCAAAGGAAATAAAAAAACTCTTAGACGACAAATCAAAATTTGCAGATTGGGCAAATCGCACCGACATCAAAGCTCAGCTTGAGTCCGATTTAGCTGTACTGCTCTACAAACACGGCTACCCGCTGGAATGGGACGAAGAAGTTTTTAATAAAATCATGGAACAAACGGAGAATTTCAAGAAACACAATGACTGAGCTTATCCGTTGTCTGTTACTGGATTTTTCAACCTTTCGGCTGGAAACTGCTTGAAACGCTTGTTCCATTCAGCAAAACTGAGGACATTGAAATCATCTATCATTGTTTCATACAGCCCGTCATTTCTTTGCAATTTGAAAGGGAGTCTATCTTTAAGTCGATTACGCACAGATTTCCTCAAATTAGTATCGCCGTTACGTGATTCAAGCAAATATATGTATATTTTTTTCTTATTTCTATCCTCAATTAAGGAGCGAATATAGACCAAACTATCATAGTACTTGCGAGCAACGCTGATGATTTTTTCTGTCTCATGGGGTTTGAATTTATGCTTAGCTTCCTTAAAATTCGAGTTTTTAGACTCAACGAAAAGCACAAAATCTTTAGTTTCCGCCACAAAATCAACATCACTCAAAAAACTATCCTTAATTACAGAAAAAATTTCATGAAGCTTGTCGGTTGCCCAAAGCGCAGAGGAAAAATTTATCCTCCAGCTTTCGTTTTCATCTTTAAATATAACGGACATATCAATCTCCCATATCGAGATTGTAAACTTCTTCTAAAAGCTGGTCAAATGTTTGCATGATAGCATTATTTTTTAAAGAGGAAAAAATCTTATTAGACTCGACTTGTACATTTCCATTTTCGAGATAAAGGGCATGAAACATTAAAGAATCGGAGTCCTTAGCTCGCACGTTAAAATATTTCGCAAAAATGTAGTTGTGCGTACTCAAGAAAATTTGAACGCCATGACGCGAAAGCTCAAGAAGGCATTCCACTATATAGGGCAAAAATTTTGGATTCAAATTAGCTTCCGGTTCATCCCAAATCAAAATACTATCCTCTGAGATACTCCCATTCATCAAAAGTTGCCAAAGCAATCCAACCTTTTTAAAGCCTTCTGCCTCGACTGCAAAATTTATCATTCGTCCATCTTTCTTTTGTACGATAAATTCTCCGTGGTCAAAGATAATTTTACCATCCAACATCTTTTCTAGTACGGGAAGAATTCTTATCGCAATATCAGGCGGATCGTTTAAAGTCCAGTTGGTAGCCGTGCTGATAATATTTGTAAGAGTCTTATCAAAAGGCACTTTATACTTGTCTGCCATAGCTGGCAATCCATCGGAGTGGGTCAACATGTCTTTACAAGGAATGAAAGTCGCATCAAAAATAACATTCTCTTGAAGATGAATATGATATGAGCCACCTTTCAACTCAGTTTTATCACTAGAAAGAACACTCGCCACATTACTTCTTACATTCTTTATATTTCTTACAATGGGTACAGTTAAAATAACAGCAATGTATTCTTTGTTATTGCAATCAGCTTTTAAATACACATCTAGTTCACGATTTTTATCATTTTTAAAAAAATCGACAGAACCATGATTTTTAAAACACTTTTCCAAAAAATTTGCTCCAAGGCTCTTGTCTTTCGTTATCTCGCAGGCGGCGTAAAGAGCTTTGAGCAGATGAGTTTTGCCCGTGCCGTTTTCACCGACGAATACATTAATACCAGACGAAACCTCAAGTCGAAAGTCTTCAAACACCGTAAAATTTTTCAATCCTATACATTTTATAGGCACAATAATCCCCTCTTAAGATACCAGATTCATGCTTTCAAATTGTATCACTCAATATTTACTACCGCAAGAAATTACCGTAAAATTTGTGCTTAAAAACATTTCCCTCATGCAAGGAATTCTTACGTATATGGCGAATCATGCATAACAGAAATTTGAAAAATTGGAGGACGAAGTATAGATTAGACTATAAAACGCGAAAAGCCCTGCAGGTTTTCCAGACCTGCAGAGCCACTGGTGAATGATCCACATCATTTTCCAGAGAGCCGATACTTTAGTGAATGTCGAATATTCCCTAAAGTTTG
The DNA here is from genome assembly GCA_017406175.1 of Selenomonadaceae bacterium. GTDB lineage: Bacteria > Bacillota > Negativicutes > Selenomonadales > Selenomonadaceae > Quinella. Next base: position 5,289 of record JAFQZB010000372.1, read on the forward strand.
AGACTTAATCGCTTTGATTAGCCGCCGATAAAGTCCTAACGTACTTAATCGAGCAAATTATAAATCAAAGCGAAACGAGTTGCAAGACTTTCTGCGATAACCAAAAGATGACATTCACCAGTGTGGATGTCATCTTTTTTCTTGCACGCCCGACAGCGTGGGCAGAAAGGAATTGTATTATGAGCTCTTCACCGATTGATTCAAACAAAGTCGCTCGCATTGCTGAACTCGTTCAATTTCTTGATCAGCTTTACGGTAAAATCTCTGAACATCATTTTTCCTACCTCATCAAATTCAAGGATTACACTAAAATTTACGCCTTCGATATTTCTGATAAAACGAAACTGGAGGCTATGGCGAAAAAGGCGGTCGAACTTTCTGACAGTGGCGTCGACATTTGGCATTCCGTCAATCCCGTCAATATCGAACCTACAGACGGTAAGCGCGGCGACGAAAAATCCGTCTCCTATCAAACTGCTGTTGTCGCTGACATTGATATTCGCTCCGACGCTCACAAGGGCGACCCCGCAAAACTCGCTGCCGACTTCGACGAGGCAAAATCTTTTCTGCCCTTCACGCCTTCGATTATTATCAATTCGGGCTACGGGCTTCACGCCTACTACATCTTCGATTCGCCGATTAAAATCTCCGATGATAATCGCGAAGAAATCAAACGTCGCAACAATCTTTTGCTCGATGTAATCCGTCAACGAGCTAACGGCAAAAAAATTGATGGGGTCGGAGACTTACCTCGTATTCTTCGCACGCCCGGTACTTTCAACTACAAACTCGGAAAGGATAACGCTCCGCTCTGCCACATCGTCGAAAATTCCGGATTGCGCTTTTCTTTCAACGAACTCGACGAAAAATTAAACGCACTCGCTCAAACTCAAAAAAATGTCCCTCACTCGAAAATCGTTTATACATCAAATAATCAGTATAGCCATTTTTCGACACAGGGACAAAATTTTGATGACAATCCCGACTTAAAAGAATTCCGGATTCGTCGTATGCTCGACTACATTAACGTCGTCGACGGCGAGTACGAGAAATGGCTTGGCGTCGGCTTTGCTCTGTTCAACGAGGGCATGAATTTTAGCGTTTGGGAACAATGGAGCAGAACTCAGCCCGATTTCAAAGAAGGCGAATGCGAACGCAAATGGAACGGCTTTCATCACGATTCCAGCGGAATAACCATCGGCTCGCTTTATCAATGGGCTATTGAAGGCGGTTACGTTGAAAAAGAAATCAGAAACGAGTGGTATCAAATTCACCCTGAATTGAAACCTTCAGCTAAACGCAATATGGACGAGGCAACAAAGCACGACCTCGACGACGCTATTATCTGGCTTGACACTTTAGACCCTGAAAACTTTACTGCCGACGACGCACGCAGTATTAAAAGCATTCATAAAGTTGCACTAGCCGCCGCATTCGGCTTTTCTTCTTCCGTTGAAAATTTCTTCAAAATCATTAAGGACGCCAAGACTATCGCAAAAAACAAAATCAAAGAAAACGACGCTAACATTAGCAAAAAGTTGACTAACGACGAATTGAACAAATTGACAGCACTCGTTGAAGGTATCAACATTAAATTCTTACGCCGTGAAGTTGACCGCGAGATCACAGAAATTAAACGTGCTCAAAATAAATTTCGTCTTCGTCAAGCAAGAGACAATGCTAAAGCGGAAGCGATTAAACACGCTCAGGAACGTGAGCAAACTGTTGAAGATAACATTCAGAAACTTATCGAACTTCGTGCCGAGTATATGAAAAACCCTTCATCTGAACTTGCCGCGCAGATTCAAGATTTAATTCTTCATACTTGTGACGTTAAAATTGACCGCTACACCGGAAAAATTTCTGCCGTTAAAGCCACTCAGCGCAATGCTAACTTAATTTTTACCTACGATCCCTACATTGACGGGCTTTTCGGTTACGACCAATTTCAGCAAGCCGACGTTTTTTTAAAACCGCCTATTTGGAACCCCGACGCAAAAAAAGGCGAAGAATGGACGGATGCTGACGACGCTCAGTTGCAAACCTACATTCGCAATATCTACACCGAATTTGTTTCCGACAATCTTATTCTCAAAAACATTACCTGGTACAGCAGGATGCTTGCCTTTCACGAAGTCAAAGAATTTTTCCGTAACCTGCCGAAATGGGATGGTAAACCCAGAGCCGAAAAACTTTTCGTCAAATTTCTTGGTGCCGATGATACTCCTTATGTCAGAGAAGTTACCTTGAATTCTTTGACTGCTGCCGTTGCTCGTATC
>JAFQZB010000373.1 GCA_017406175.1 Selenomonadaceae bacterium
AACACAAATTTTATTCTGTTCCATTGCGCGTCAGTTAAATCTTTGTGGTAAAATGAATTTGACATAAGCAAGACCTACTTTCAAATTCATTTTATCATTGCTTGTGTTTTTCTTTTACTTGACTTTACCAACAACCCCTAATTTCAATGACGCCTTAAATTATGGCGCAAGCGTTTTGGGATTAAAATGTTACAACGATTTTTCAACACCTATCAGAATAGATAGTTCTAAATTCAAACTCAGAAAGGATTTGATTACATGACTACAAACGAGTCGAATTTTGATAAACACATGAAGAAGAATGTAGATACAGCCATAAATGTACTCACATATTTTAAGTTCGGAAAAGCTCTTTTAACTGCCTCAGTTATAGAAGCCGCTACCTTATGCAAATTATACGCTCCATATGATTTTGAACAATTCAAAAATAGAGGGAAAATTTTTAACTCCTTCAATGAAGAATTAGAAAAAGAAGTTGCCAAATATATAAAGTGTCTCGAAAAGGCTAGACACAAAGGTAATTCGGAACAAGATTTAGCCAAACAACTATCGAAATTAAGATACAATTACAATGTGTCGAAACTTATAAAACTAAGCAAAGCGAAATCGCCCAGTACAGCGACAAATGAGCAGATACTGGATTTGATTAATGAAACCTTAGAACAGACCGATTCCGGAAAAATTTTAAGTACCGTAAAGAATTACGAATTAATTTTGCAATTTGACCCTATCGTAGGTAATTGCGTAGGTTACGACGCTTTTGCCTACAGAATCACTCCTTTAAGAACAGACTTACCTTGGAGACAATCTTCACTCGTAAAATTTAATGAATGGAGCGAACTTGATGATGCCGCTCTTCAAAATTATCTCAATCGTACTTATGGCAATCTGACCAATGAGAAGATGTTTAGAAATGTACTTCAAGAAGTCGCAAACAAAAACAGTTTCCACCCCGTTAGGAATTATCTTGAAAGCTTACCTCTGTGGGATGGAATAGAAAGAGCAAGCAGACTCTTCATTGAAATACTTGGAGCAGAAGATTGTGAATACACGAAAAGCATAACAATGCACTGGTTGAAAGCAGCTATTGCCAGAATCTATTACCCAGGTTGCAAATTCGACTATTGTCTAGTTCTAAAAGGAGCTCAGGGCAAAGGTAAAAGTACAATTCTAGCTAAACTTGGCGGAAAGTGGTTTAACGACAGCATATTTGATATAAGCGGTAAAGAGGCTTTAGAAAATTTACAAGGTAATTGGATAATTGAACTCGGCGAAATGCAAGCTACTAAACGCGCAGACAATGAGGCAATTAAAGCTTTCATTTCAAGGAAGGTCGACAAATTCAGACTACCTTACGGTAAAAGGACTGCAGAGTTTCCTCGCCAATGTGTATTTGCTGGAACAACTAATCTTCCGGAATTTTTAAAAGACCGTACAGGCGGCAGACGTTTTTGGATTATCATATGTGACGATACTTTCGACACCTTTAAAATTCTAAATGACATCGACCAAAATTGCATCAATCAAGTCTGGGCTGAAGTTCTCTATAAATTTAAGGAAGAACAACCTTTTAACGAAAGAAATTTACTGCCCTCAAAAGAAATTTTGGAACAGGCTAAATTAATGCAAGAAGCATATACGGAAGGTAGTGCCTTAGATGGTTTAATCACAGCTTTTCTTGAAATGCCAATCCCTGACAAAACTACATGGGATAATATGAGCAAACCAGAAAGGAGGAAATATGCCAACAATGATGGCAGAGGTTTTGAAATAATGGAAGGTTATGGAGTTTTTAGAGATGCTACCAAAACAATTCCTACTGGTTCTTGTAAACGTGAAATTGTTTGTGCCGCTGAAATCGCCTATGAATGCCTAAACATTGACAATCCTAACAAAGATAGAGCTACTCTCAAAGACATTAACGAAATTCTTGATTCATTACCAAATTGGGAGTTGATTGGCAGAAGGTCTTGCGGCATCTACGGTACACAAAGAAGCGTATACAGAAGAAAAATAATACGACATTAAAAACGAGTTGCAAGAAGTTTATCAAATTATTTAAAATATGGAGGGTTTTTATCATGACAAATAAAGCTTTAAATCAACTGCTGAGTACCATTACTGAGAACAGAGGAAATGAATATTACATTCTCAAATTAACCGAATTAGCTTTTAATCTATCCAAAAATAACATGGTCGATTCCGAATTCAAAGAACAATTATTTCACATCGTAGAAAATAAAGTGAACTTAGAAAGCAAAAAATTATATTTTAAGTGGGACTATTTTAAACTATTGCTTCAAATGTATAAGAAAGGAATCGGTGTAAAGAAAAATCCTCAAGCCGCATTCGATTGTTTAATAAAAATGGTAAAAGCAGGCAATAATACAGCGGCGAAAGAAATTGTCTTCGCGTATAAAGATGGAAATGAGGAACTCAACATAAAACCCGACAAAGAAGAAATGATAAGTTGGTGCTTTAAAGTTGCCGAATATAGTTGCCCACTTAACCTTTACTTTTTAGCACTCCAAGCAGTCGGAAAAAAAATTCCTCTATTTTACGACCTAGGAATAACTAAATCACTACCTCTAGCCATCAAATGTTTAGAAACACTTACCAAATATGATTGCGAAAGATTAGACCTTATTATAACCACCGATTTTGAAATTCTACTTGGAGAACAGACTATACCTTTTTTAGAAGAATTTTCCGAATCTGCCTTACTTAGAGACGTAGAAAAAGAGTTATGGAACAACAACAGATATACTGGAATAAATAGTAAATATTACTCCAATTATATTTACAACAAACTTCTTAATCTATTAGGAAAAGTATATATTGAGATAAAAGATTATCAAAATGCTATCAACACCTTCAAAAAAGCTATGTCACATAATTCATTGACAGCTACACTTAACATGAGCAACGTTTATCACAATGGACTTGGTTTAATTAAGAACGAAGAACAAGCCTTTTCCCTAAAAAAAAGAGTTATAGACTCAGTTATATACGGAGTGCCAAAACTTGACTGGGATTTACTCTATAACGAAGAGAAAAATTTACTTGAGGCAATAATTTCCGTAGCTGAAGCTTATAGTTATGGAATAGGCGTCCAAAAGTCTCTTTCGGAAGCCCTTAAATACTATAGCCAAATTAAAAGTGCTTTCTGGATTTTAAATTTCTATGATGCTTTGCAAGAAGAAATAGCAAACAGAGCTATTGACGACATAAATGAAATATTGAAATCAGAGGGTAAAACAGTCTAAAAAAAATTTGACATATTAGTCAGCAATGAAAAAAATCCTTGTTCGCAATAAATGTGAGCAAGGATTTTTTAGTTAAAAATAACATCAGCGACAGTTTGTTCACTTTTATTCTTCATTCGCTCGATTGCATGACTGTATATTAGAGTCGTATTGATGTTTGAATGTCTGAGAACTTGCTGAACTTGCATTAGCGGGACAACATTCAAAAGAGCTTGCTGATTGATTGAGTATCCAATCTCTGGTTAAAATTTCTGCGTGAAGTCGAAGTAAAAAGCGGTTCCGAGTTTGAAAGATTTTTTCTGGTCTGAAGATATGCTTGGATAAAATTATAAACTTGAGAGGCTACAAGAACTTTTGCTGATTTTTCATCGTGCCCCTTACCTTGAATAAAAAGATAAACAGAATCTGCAAATGAATAAAGGTCACCAACATCTGCGCGGACTACCTCTATAGTTCTCAATCCAGCTGTCATCATCAGTGAAATAATTGCTCGGTCTCTTAATCCTTTGCTGGTTGAAACATCTATCGATTGAAGTAATGCCTGACATTGATTTATTGTCAAGGCATCTTTTTTATGCTCGTGGTCGACTTTTGCACTTTTCATATTGTCGGTTATGTTCGGATAGATGTTGTGCTGAAATAGAAATTTGAAAAATAGTTTCGCGGCAATGATGTAGAGCTGAACAGTTGAGGCTTTTTTGGTAGATAACATTTCAGTTTTCCATCGTTCAATATCAGCACGAGTAGGATTTGCAATAGAATTTGAATAAAAATACTTGAACATTGGTAGTGTAAAATGGATTGTGTAAGTAAGAGAGCACAATCCATTTTTTTGATATAGGAGAGAAAAAGAGATGAAAAGAAAGAATCGAGACACACCCGGCAGGAGAATTGCTCAAGCCATTATC
>JAFQZB010000374.1 GCA_017406175.1 Selenomonadaceae bacterium
GGAAGTCAGGATAATCCGTTCGCCGACGACGCCAGCCGCTTGACTGATAAAGAGTTCGGCGATTGAACTGCAATCCGTGCCCGCGCCGTCACGAGCCAAGACCTCGACGATGTAAGGATTGGGCGTCGCCTTAACTGCAAAATGTTCGCGAAAGTCTGGAGCCCAGCTAAAAGCCTCGCGTAGGCGGCGGAAGTTTTCGCGGATAATCTTCTCGTCGTAGATATGGAACGGCGTTGGGAATTTTTTTATCACTTCGCGCAAGGCGTCTGCTGTCAGCAGAAAATTTTTGGGAGTCTGGAAAATGTTCGTCATCAAAATCCCTCCAAAAAGTTTTTTATGCCTGCCGATTATAACAGAAAGCCTCCGCACAGGGCAACTTTACAAATCCTGGACTTCATACAGCCGATTTATAGAAAGTCTCCGCTAGTCATTGCAAAAAGCTCGACGACGTGATAATTTTGCCGTGCATTTTATTTTAGGAGTGATTCGCATGAGCAACGAAGAGATTATCCGAGCATTCCACCTGATGTGGGACAACTTCCCCGAAGCCGTGACGATTACGCAAAAGAGCCGCGAGATTGTCGCTGTGAACAAAAAGGCGGCGGAGTTCGGATTGACGCCGGGCATTAAGTGTTCGTCGATTGGCAAGCCGGAGAATCACAAGGGCTGTCAATGCGATAAGGCGGTTGACACGGGCGAGGCGCAGTTCTGCACTTACGAGGGCAACTTCGGCAAGGCGTATGGCTATTGGATTCCGATTCCTGAAAAGCCGGAGTGGGTTATTCATTTCGGCGTTGGCTACGCCTTCGAGTATCCGAAGATTGACCGCAGTCCGTCGGCTAAGGCAAAGGAAAGTCTTCACGGCTTGACGAAGGGCACCGACCTTGAAGCGGCAATGGGAGCCTTGGCTCAGGGCGAGGCTAACGGCGTGATGATGTATTACGCTTTGGCAAGGCTTGCTAAGGAGCAGGGACTTAACGAGGTCGCAAGCACCTTTATCGAGTCGGCTAATCAAGAGGCAGTGCACGCGGGCTTTTACGCAACTCTCAACGGCAGAGTTCCTAAAGACTTCTGGCAATTCGTCGCGGGCGTCGCTAAGGCTGAATACTGCGGCAAGACTAAGATTAAAGGTTTGGCGGATATGGTTCGTGTGGCAGGCTTGACTAAGGCGGCTGATGAAATGGAAATCTTCGCCGAACAGGAATGGCATCACGGAGTTGTTATCGACGAACTGATTGCCAAGCAAGCGCCGAAGGATTCTATCAAGGACGGTAAAAAGTGGGTCTGCGGCGTCTGCGGCTATGAACACGTTGGAGACGAGCCGCCCGAATGTTGTCCCGTATGCGGTCAGCCGTCGACTGTGTTTAAGGAGAAAGTCAGCTTGCACGGCGCGACGAAGGGCACTGACCTTGAATTTATTTCCAAAGAGGCGGCACGCGCTGAACTCAACGGAACGATGATGTACTACGCCCTTGCTTGTATGGCTAAGGAACAGGGGCTTGACGACTTGGCGAAGACGCTAGCGGATTTGGGAACTCAAGAGGCGGTGCACGCGGGCTTTTATGCAACTGTAAGCGGCAAATATCCGAAGGACTTCTGGGAACTCCTCGACAGGGTTAAGGCGGCTGAATACGGCGGCGAGGCAAATGTCAAAGCTCTTGCTGATAAGTTCCGGGAGGCGGGCTTTGGCAAGGTTGCGGACGAAATGGAAACCTTCGCTAAACAGGAAAGGCATCACGGCGAAGTTATCGAGGAATTGTTCAAGCAGTACAAGCCCGATTTCAAGCCCGCTGATACTGCTGGGAAAAAAGTTTACGTCTGCCCGTGCTGCGGCTATAAATACGTCGGCGACTTGGACGCGGAGCCTGACGATTGGACTTGCCCCGTTTGCGCTCAGCCGAAGAAGGATTTCAAGTTAATGGACGCCGCGCCCGCTCCGAAGGCTGAACCTGGGCAAAAAGTTTTCGTCTGCACGATTTGCGGCTATGAACATGTCGGCGACGCCCCGCCTGAAGTTTGCCCCGTATGCGGTCAGCCCGCTTCCGTATTTAAGGAGAAATTGTAATGAATCGGCGCGAATTTATTAAGGCGGCGGGTGTTGCGACACTCGGCTTGATGATTGACGGTCAAAATTTTGTTGAGGCTAGGAGGTCTCCAGCTATGAAAGTATCTGCGGTTAAACTTTTTGACGGCGGCTATATGATGAAGTCGTTTGCATGCGGCGGCGGCTTGCCCGAAGGCGCGATTAAGGAAGAGAAGCTCCGCTCCAGCTTGCAAAACTTCGTTATCGACACGGGCAAGGAAGTCATTTTGGTTGATACGGGTTTCCCTGCCGAAGAAACTGTGCCCGTAACCAAAGACTCCGTGATAACCTTCGGCGATAAAGTCAATGATTACGTCGAGGCACTCAAGGCGGCGGGTTATGAGCCGGAGCAGGTCTCTAAGATTCTTATCACGCACAAGCACCCCGACCATACCGGAGAGCTTCGCCACTTCCCGAACGCTAAAATTTATATCTCGCGTATCGAGGCGGACGACATGAAGTTGACGGGCGATAACGTCGTTAGAACTGACTTCACCGACGGCGCGTATAAAAACTTCGACAAGTGCCAGAAGATTGCCGACGGCGTCTATTACATCTTCGCGCCTGGTCACACGAAAGGCAATTCAATCGTTATCGTCGAGGCGGGCGACAAGTTCTATCTGATTCATGGCGACGTGACTTACACCGACGAGGCTTTGCTTGAGAATAAATTATCTGTCGTGTTCGAGGACATGCCCGCCGCCCGTGATACCTTGACGAGAGTCCGCACCTTTATCCAGAACAATCCGACCGTCTACCTGTCGACGCACACGCCCCTTGGCTATGAAAACCTTGACGCACAAAAAATAATGAGCCTCCCCGATGTCGAGGACGCTCCCGCTGTTGAAGAAAAAGCCGAGGCACCTAAGGCGACTGGTACTAAATGGGTCTGCAGTGTCTGCGGCTATGAACACTTCGGAGACGAGCCGCCCGCTGTTTGTCCGCGTTGCAAGCAACCATCTACCGCCTTTAGGAAAGCTTGATTGATTCGTTCATAGAGCCGACGCGATAGCCTTGCAAGTCTAACGTGACATAAGCGAAGCCCAACGCTTTAAGCTTATCGACGATTGAGGCGCGCAACTCCATGAGCCGCGGAAAATCTTCGGGCGGGACTTCCAGACGCGCAAGCTTATCATGCACGCGCACCCGCAACTGACTAAAGCCCGCTTCCGATAGAAAGTCTTCTGCCGCCTCGACCATTGCAAGCCGTTCAATCGTCAGCGGTTCGCCGTAAACGAAACGCGACGCAAGGCACGCCATAGACGGCTTAGCCCACGTCGGCAAATGCAGTTCTTTAGATAGTTCGCGTATCTCCGCTTTGTAGAGTTCGACCTCTCGAAGCGGACTTTTTATTTTGAGTTCGACCAATGCCCGCGCCCCCGGTCTGTAGTCGTTCGCGTCGTCCATGTTCGAGCCTTCAATCAAAGTTTTATTCTCGGCGAGCCGCAAGAAGTTTTCAAACAGCGCACGCTTGCAAAGATAGCATCGGTTAATCGGATTGTCCTTGACGCCGGCGACGTTCAACACGTCCGCTTTGAAGATGATTTGCCTAATGCCCTCGTCCGCGCAAAACTTTATCGCCGCGTCCAGTTCCCTGCGTGGGATAAAGCAACTCTCCGCCGTCAACGCAAGGACCTTATCGCCTAACACGTCATGCGCGACCTTTAGCAGTAAAGTCGAGTCGACGCCGCCCGAATACGCAACCGCCACGCTCCCCAGCCCACGAAGATATTTTCTTAAGCTCTCTAGTTTGCTCATGTCCAAGCCCGCCTTTACAAAATTTTTCCTTTCCATTAAACTTACGGCGTTATTCTATCACGGAGAAGAATTATGGACAAGATTAC
>JAFQZB010000375.1 GCA_017406175.1 Selenomonadaceae bacterium
CATTTTCTTTCAAAGCGGAAGTTTTAGTCGAATTGCTTTCCGACTGAATAACTCGATACACTCGATTTTGTTTCAGACTCCTATAGCCTTCATCGAAAGCGTTGAATCGTTTTTTCGCTTCTTTTAATTTTTCCGATAAAGCCGAGACAACCTTTTTTGCTTTCTCATACTCCTGTTCTATTTCTAGATTTTTGAAAAGAATATTAGCGGCGATGAGAGCTATTTTTTCCTGCGCCTCCTCTGTTTGACATAATTTTTCTAAGCGGGTTAATTCGCTATCCAGCTGATTTTTCGTTTTTGCCAGTTTTCGTCCAGTCATCTCCAAATGGATTTTTGTTTTCGTGAGATAATATTGTTCTTGAAGTTTATCGCCGTCGGAAGTCCATTTTTTGTCGTTGAAGGTCTGTTGCCAAAGAAGATATTGAGAGCTATCATGCTTGAACTGTTCCACTGTTTTTTCGTATTCTTCAAGCTTCGCATGGAGTTTATCAAAACCACCGTGTACAAAAATATTTTTAGCGCGATTTAAAGCGTTAATGGGACTTACTTGACTAAGCATTAAAGCATTGCGACTATCCACTGCTTTTTCGTACTGTTTTTTCAAGAAACGATATTGCCGAAGTAAATTATCCCGAATTTCGGACGCTGTGAACATCTCTTTTGTCTTTTCTCGTCCTTTAATCAGTTCTTTCAATGCATCAATGTTTTCAAGAAGGGCAGAGCTTGTTTTTTTCAATTCCGCCAATATTTTTAGGTCGTTTTGCAAAAGCCCATGAACGACCAGCTCGACATTTTTGCGTCGGTATGGTTCATTTAGTTTTCCCAGTATTACCCAGTATTTCGAATTATTTTGCGCAAGGAAAGAACGCAAGTCAGAAATTTTTTTCTCCACTTCACTCTTAACGATTTGAAAGGCTTTTTGATTTTCTGGATATGAGTAAGTCGAAGTAGGAACCAATTCGGTCAAAAATCGTTCCAAATCTTCCCGCTGGTTCACTTTACTTTCGTAGTCGCAAATAAATTGATACTCTGTCGCTGGCAAATATTCTTTCTGCGCCTGTTCTCTGGCACACAAGTAGCCGACTATTTTTCTTTTCAGCTTTTGAATTCTTGTCAGTCCTGATAAAATTCGCTGATTCAAATAATGTAATGATTCGTCATTCATATTTGCCGACTTATAAGCCTGAGAGGAAGAGATAGCAAGCCAAGAGCCTTCGGCTTTTTTGACCAATAACTTTGTTTCTCCTTCTTCAACCGATTTACGTTTCAGGTCGTCAAGAAACAAAGCATGTTGCTTCTGTTGAATATTCTGGCGGCATCTCTTGATTCCTGATACTAAGTCGTTCTCCTCATGTGTTGATATTATGCCAATGTAGGATTCAGGAGTTCTCTTACGTACTTGCGCCAAAAACGTATCGCCATTTTGTTCCGCTACGGCTTGCTGGACTTCTAAAGTTCTATGGTCGACGCGAATCGAATAGCCATATTTCGCCAACACTTCATTTTGTATCCTTGCGAAATCCGCTCTCATTTCACACAAATATTTTTTGTCGTGCCATTTTGGTGCCTTCGGAGCCCCATGTTCGCGCCGACGTTCAAAGCTTGCCACTTGCTCGCCTTTTAACGGTCTTGCCGCTCGACGAAAATATTTATACGCTGGGCGTTCCTTCGCTTCCTCTACGTCGTCGATGAGCCGCTCAGAAAACATAATATGAACGTGCGGATGTCGTTCGCCTGACAATTCGCCTGTCTTCTCGTGTATCGCGTACGCGTAATAATGATTTGACACATGATTAGCAATAAATCTGTCCACTATTTCCCGATTTTGTGCAAGAGTCAGTTCATTGGGTAAAGACAACTCGATTTCTTTGTAGCAACGATTCCTTTTGTCTTCGTAGCGCGTTGCCGCCGAGAAAAACTTTTGCGCGGAACCTTTCGCCCATTTAGGTAATTGACTTCCTTTGAAGACACAATCGGTCTTTTCACCTTGCGCTCCTTCTCGATTGATATAATCCGCGTGGGATTTACCGTCTTCGCGCAAAATATAATCCGCGTGACGTTTCGCTGACACCTTTGTTCCGCCTGGATTGGTGTCATTCTTCACTCTCAAATGGTATGTTGCCATAAAATTACCTCCTCGCGTCTATTTTGGCACATAAAGAGGCTTTCAAATTCTTATCTTTTTGCGTTTTCGTAGTCGTAAAAAAATGTGCCCATTACGGGCACAAAGAAAAAAGAAGAATACTCCCTGTTGATTTTGTCTTGGTACTGTGCTATTATAAATTTACCTTAAAGGTAAATGCGATGGTGAGAAACTTGATAGTGACGTACAAAAATAAAAGTCTTGAAAAAATATGTACTGACTTTTCAGAAGCAGTTCGTAAGTATGGCACAAAGATTGCTGAAAAAATTCATCTTCGTATTAACGAAATCTCTGCCGCCACAAGCATCGAAATGATGATTCAGTTTCACATCGGTCGTTGTCATCGGTTGACTGGGAATCGTAACGGTCAATATAGTGTTGATTTAGCTCAGCCTTATCGACTGATTTTTACAGTGAAAGATGGCGAGGTTCAAATAGCAAAAATTATTGAGATTGTTGATTATCACTGAAGGAAGGAGAGCTTAATATGAATCACAGTCGTACTTACATAGCGATTCCGCCTGGCGAAACGATTAAGGAACAGCTTTCCTTTCGTTCTATGAGCCAGAAAGAATTCGCATTAAGAATGTGCTTGACCGAAAAGCATGTCACGAATTTGCTAAAAGGGCGTGTACAGCTAACGTCCAATGTAGCGATGCGCTTGGAATCAGTATTGGGTGTTCCGGCTATTTTTTGGGAAAACTTGGAGTCTCTCTATCGTGAAGCATTGATTAAAGTTGAAGAAGAAAACCAACTAGAAGCAGATACCGAGATAGCGAAGCATTTGCCTTATTCCGATATGATTAAATATGAATGGATTCCTTCTTCCAAAAGTCCTTATGAGAAAGTTGGCAATCTGCGAAAATTTTTTGAAGTATCACGACTTCAACTGATAGACGACCCTGCAATCAATCATATCGCTTGTCGTCGACTCTCGTCTGGCGAAAAAAGTGATTACGCTCTGCTTGCTTGGGCTCAAAAAGCTAAGCTTGAAGCTAGAAATTGTGAAACAAAAGAAATCAATATCAGTGGCTTGAAAAAAACTATTCCTGCTATACGTTACATGAGCACTTTGCCTCCAGAGGTCTTTTGCCCCAAGCTTACTAATTTATTCAGCGACAACGGAATTGCTTTAATCTTTTTGCCATATATCAAAAGCTCGGCTCTTCATGGGGCTAGTTTTTATGACGGAAAAAAGATTGTCGTCGGTCTGACCATTCGCGGAAAATATGCTGATATATTTTGGTTTAGTTTGTTCCATGAAATCGCGCACATCATTTATGGTCACATCGGGCAAGCTGAAGGCACTTCTGATAACGACGAAAAAGAAGCTGATTCCTTTGCTCGCGAAACGCTTATCCCTTCTGATGAATTAAAATTTTTCGTTAAGAACTCGGTCTTGAACATTGACACTTTGAAACTTTTTGCTGAACGAATTGGCGTTGATGTCGGAATCTTAGTAGGACGATTACAGCACGACGGAATAATAAAATACAATCAATTCAATAACTTGAAAACGAAATACGAATTCAACAACAAAGAGGTTCAGCTATGAGTAAATCTTTCGATGAGAATTCACGAGTAAAAATTCCTGCTATTTTGCATTTGACACGCTTACAATACAAATATGTCTCTCTGCAACAAGTCGAACAGCATATTGACAGCGAGACAAACATTTACAAGGAAAGTTTTCGTGTCGCTCTAAATCAAATCAACGGGATTGAACTGACCGATAAAGACGTTGGCTCTATCATCAGCGACTTGAAAAATCTTTTGGACGCAGAAGACTTAG
>JAFQZB010000376.1 GCA_017406175.1 Selenomonadaceae bacterium
ATCACATTCCGCTTGTCGTCTTCAATATCGACGACCACGAAAATATCTACCGCGCCGCTATCGGCGAAACAATCGGTACCACTGTAGGTTAAGGAGGCTTTACAATGACAAAGGACGTTATCAAATCGGCGGAGGACAGACTCGGCAAAACCTTAGACGGCTTGAAGAAAGATTACGGCACACTTCGCGCAGGACGCGCCGCCCCAAGTTTGCTCGATAAAGTTCTGGTTGATTATTACGGCACCTCGACGCCCGTTAATCAAATTGCGAACGTCACTGTTCCCGAACCGCGCATGATTATGATTAAGCCTTACGACAGAAACTCGCTTAAGGACATCGAACGCGCCATTCAAAAGAGCGACCTCGGCTTGACGCCCAACAACGACGGAACGACTATCCGCTTGCAAATCCCTCAACCGACGCAGGAACGCCGCAAAGAACTTGTTAAAGTCGTCAGCAAGAAAGCGGAAGAGGCTAAAGTTGCAATGCGCAATATCCGCCGCGACGCTAACGAGTCAATTAAGAAATTGGAGAAGGGCAAGCAGATTACCGAAGACGACCGCAAAGACGCTCAAGAGGAAATGCAAAAGCTTCTCGACAAATATATCAAGCTCGTCGACGGCGCGAAGGCAACTAAAGAAAAGGAAGTCATGGAAGTTTAAGCTATGTGGGAAAGCGACGCTGGCTTGCTTGCGCGAGTCGATAGAGACAAAATGCCGCGGCACGTGGCAATCATAATGGACGGCAACGGACGCTGGGCAAATTGTCGCGGGCTTATGCGGAGCGCGGGACATACCGCCGGCGTCAAGACACTCAAGAGCATTCTAAAGACGGCGGTCAATCTCAAGCTTGAGGCTTTGACGGTTTACGCCTTTTCAACAGAGAATTGGAAACGACCTCCCAGCGAGGTTGATTTTTTAATGCACCTGTTCTCGGAGTATCTGGAGCGCGAGAAACTCGAAATGCACGCCAATAACGTCCGCATAAAATTTTTGGGGCGCACGGAGGACTTCGCTCCTTCCTTGCAAAAGTTGATACGCGATTCCGTCGAACTGATGAAGAACAATACGGGCGTCAAGTTCAACGTGGCGGCGGACTACGGCGGGCAAGATGAAATCATTCGTGCCGCGCAAAAGTTAGCGTATCGTGTGGAGCGTGGGGAATTGTCGCCCAAAGATATTTCCGCAAAACTTTTTGAAGAGGAGCTGGACACGGCGGGACAGCCGCCCGTTGATTTGATGATTAGGACGAGCGGCGATTTGCGTGTCAGCAATTTTTTATTGTGGCAAGCGGCTTATGCGGAGTTTTGGTTCACCGATACGCCGTGGCCAGAGTTCACGCCCGAAGAGTTCATCGACGCCTTGATTGACTTTGGCAAACGTTCTCGACGCTTCGGCGCATTGAACAACTAAATTAAATGAGGAAGTGACGCCTTGCTTTTAAGAATTATCACGGGGATTATAGGCATTGCAATCGCGGCGTTCGTGATTCAATATGGCGGCGCACCGTTCGCGGGTTTCGCGATATTTTTATCGCTTTTGGCTTGGCATGAATATTCCAGCGCGTTCAGGAGGGCGGGCGTCATCACGACTTACATTTTTGGCGCATTGGCTCTGGTACTGCTCCTGTGTTGTGCGTGGCTCGGTAATGTCGAAGAACTTCTTGCCGTCCTAACTGTGAGCATGATGCTAATCTTTCTGCTGACGGTCATCTTGCGCGGGAGCACGCGTCCAACCGATGCTTGCGTATCCGTGGCGGGCATAATGTATATCGGGCTACCGTTCGCGCATTTAATCTTCCTGCGTTTCCTAGCTGACGAACCTCAGCCCGGTGAACCAGTAACGACAGTCCAGGAGCTTGCCACGAACAACGCGACGCTCCTCGACAAGCTAGACCTCGGAAAGTTTGTTGACTTCCTGCCGTCGATTGACCTTAGCTTAAATTTGAACGTCGACGCGGGCTGCGCATTGGTCTGGGTGCTGTTCGCGTGCACGTGGGCGAGTGATACCTTTGCTTACTTCGTCGGCTCGGCGATTGGTTCGCATAAGCTTGCCTCGTCGATTAGCCCGAATAAAACGGTTGAAGGTTTCTTCGGCTCAATCGTCGGCACGATATTAACGGCGGTCATCGTCGGAACGTTTATCTTCGGGTTGCCGCTGATTAAAATGGCGGTGGCGGGTTTCGTCCTTGCGATTGCCGCGACGCTCGGCGATTTGGTTGAGTCGGTGATTAAACGTTTCGCGGGCATAAAGGATTCGGGATTCTTCTTGCCGGGGCACGGCGGCGCACTCGACCGATTCGACAGCATACTTTTCACTGCGCCCGCCTTTTACTACTTCGTGATTCTGTCGGGGATAGCGTGATGAAAAAAATTGCGATACTCGGTTCCACAGGCTCAATCGGCACGCAAGCCCTAGATGTCGTCCGTCATTTGCCCGAAGAGTTTTCCGTAGAAGTCTTAGCGGCTAATTCAAACGTCGAACTTTTTACGCGGCAGGTTGAGGAGTTCCGACCTAAGCTTGCGGTCTTGGCTGACGAGGCGGCTTATAAAAAATTCTCTGCGCGGGGGATTCAAGGCGTCGAGGTGGCTGGCGGGCGGCAGGCTTTCATAGACGCGGCTGGCTTTGACGGCGTGGAAGTCGTCTTGACTGCTATGAGCGGCTTTGCGGGCTTGGAGCCGACGATTAAAGCCATTAACAGCGGAAAAAATATCGCGCTCGCCAACAAGGAAACTCTGGTCGTGGCGGGCGAACTCATCACCAATCTTGCTAAGGCTCGCGGTGTGAAGATTCTGCCCGTCGACAGCGAACACGGAGCTTTCTTCCAATGTCTGCAGGGCGAAGATTCCCGCTCGATTAAAAAGCTTCTGCTCACGGCTTCGGGCGGACCTTTCAGAGGCAAAACGTTTGATGACCTACGCAACGTCACTGTTAGAGATGTCCTAGCGCACCCGACGTGGAGTATGGGCAAGAAAATTACCGTAGACAGCGCGACGCTCGTAAATAAGGGGCTTGAAGTCATTGAGGCGAAGTTCCTTTACGGCGTCGACTACAATCAAATTCAAGTCGTCGTGCACCCGCAAAGCATCGTTCATTCGATGGTTGAGTTCTGCGACGGTTCGATAATCGCACAGCTCGCCGCGCCCGATATGCGCCTGCCGATTCAATACGCCCTGACTTATCCGCGTCGGTTGCCTTCGCCCGTCAAGCCGCTGAACTTCTGGGAAATAAACTCGCTGACATTCGAGAAACCGGACGTTGAAACTTTCCTTGGGCTGAAGTTCGCTTACGAGGCAGGTAAAGAGGGCGGAACGTTGCCTTGCGCCTTCAACGCGGCTAATGAGGTGGCAGTCAATGCCTTCCTTAGCGGGCAGATAAAGTTCTTAGATATTTACGGCGTGATTGATGACGTGATGTGGCGTCGACCCGTCAAACAAAATCCGACGCTTGAAGATTTGCTGGAGGAAGATATATTGGCTCGTGAGTGTGCGGAGGCATTTATAGAGGAGCCAGGCAACGTGACGTTGTAGCCAGTGGTCGCGCCGAAATTCTAAGACGGTTTGGAATTTATGACCGCGTTCAAGCGCGGTTGATTTTTTAGGGAGGAGTTACTTTGATTTTAACGATAGCGGCGGCGGTCTTTGTCTTCGGGCTGTTAGTTCTCGTCCACGAGTTCGGGCACTTCATAACCGCTAAGATGACGGGAATGCGCGTTGACGAATTTGCAATCGGCTTTGGTCCCAAACTCATCAGCAAGAAGCATGGCGAAACCGTCTACTCATTGCGCGTGGTACCGCTCGGCGGCTTCAATGATATTGCTGGCATGGACCCCGATAACAATACGGCTGGCGAACGCGGCTTTTGCGCTAAGCCTGTGCTGTCGCGTATGGTCGTAATCCTCGCCGGCTCAACGATGAATTTTATCCTGCCGATTGTCTTGTTTTTTACAATCTTCGCGACGGTCGGGATGTCGGTGCCTTCGACTGAACCTGTAATCGGCAGCATAATCCAAGGCATGTCGGCTGAGAAGGTGGGACTTAAAGAGGGCGATAGAGTTCTAAGCGTCGACGGGCAAGCGGTTACGACGTGGAAGGAATTCACCGACAAGCTTAAAGAGGTCAAAGAGGGGCAAAACGTTTCACTCCAATATAAACGCGGCGAGGCAATTTCCGAAGTCACCTTGTCGCCGACGTTCAATAAGCAGGAAAATCGAGTATTAATCGGCGTGCAAAGTGAAACCGTCTACGAATCAAAGACAATCCCCGAAGCCGCCGCGTTGTCGATTGACTACACCAAAGAGATAACCGTCTACATGATTGAATCAATCGCGAAACTCTTCAAGGAGCCGGAGCAAACAGAGAACCTCGCCGGACCAATCGGAATCGTGCAAATGTCGGGGCAAGTCGCCGAAAACGGATTCATTCCCCTGCTAAAGTTCGCGGCGTTGCTTAGCATTAACCTTGGCATAGTCAACTTGCTACCCGTGCCCGTGCTTGACGGCGGGCATTTCGTGAACTTGTTCATCGAGGCAGTAAGAGGTAAACCGCTCGGCTCAAAGGCAGTCGCTTATACCCAACGCGTTGGACTCGCGCTTTTGGTAATGCTAATGCTCTTCGCCACGAAAAACGACATTATGCGCATCTTCTTTAAATGAGGGCGGCTTATGCGAAAAATTTTTACAATCGGATTCACGAAGCTGACGGCGGAGGAGTTCTTCACTTGCCTTGAGCGGAGCCGCGTCAATCGAGTGGTGGACGTTCGACTTTATAACACGTCACAGCTTTTGGGCTTCAGCAAGTTTCCCGACATCAAATATTTTCTGCGCAATCTCTCTGGGATTGATTATGTTCACGATTTGCAGTTCGCGCCGACGGAGAGAATCTTTGACAGCTACAAGAAAAAATATATCACGTGGGAAGATTACGAGGAGGCGTTTGCCGCGCTCATGAAGTCACGCAACATTGAAGAATATATCAGGAAGAATTACGCGGACGCGGAGGACTATTGCCTGCTGTGTGCTGAGGTCTCGCCCGAAAATTGTCATAGGCGGCTCGTGGCGGAGAAGATTAAAGAAGTCCTCGGCGACGTGGAAATTGTTCACTTGTGAGGTGCGGCGATGAAGATTTTTAAGCTGGTGATTCTCGCTGTGAGTGCTAAGCACAATAATTATTGCGTGGCGGGCGTCGATATTGATTCGGGCAAGTGGATTCGTCCCATATCCGAGCGGACGGAGCTTGAAGAGGCGGTGCCGCTTGAAGACTTGAAATATCCCGACGGCTCGTGCGTGGAGTTGTTGGACGTGGTAGAAATAAAATTTTCCGACCAGTCGGTAGATAATCCGATTCAGCCGGAAAATTTTTTTTATAACCAGAAATACTTTTGGCAAAAGGTCGGGCGCGTGACGTTGCAGGAAGTCATCGACAGGCGCGGCTACGATTTGCGCGACAAAATCTTTTACAACAATGAACGCTCAATCTTCGGCGTGGACGTGGAGAAAATTTCTAATCGTGAATCACTGCTACTCTTGCCCGTGGAGAACTTGTTTATCGCTGTCGAACAGGACAAAGAGCATAAGAAATTTTTCGCGGACTTTGAGTATCGCGGCAAGAAGTATTTCCGTTTCAGCGTCGGTGATAGAGCCGTCAGGAAAAAATATGAGACGAACGGAGCGGGAAAGTATTTCCTCAAGGCAAGTGCCTCCGTCGTCTTCAGTCTCACAAATCCTTTTCACGCGAACCATCAATGCTATAAGATGCTAGCTCAGATTTTTTAATCGGCAAGCGTGGCATTGAACTTTTCAATCAGCTTGATGGGGCGATAAGACTCCTTCGCCTGCCGCAAGCCCTCAATACCCATGTCCTCTTCGCGATTGATGTAAATCATGTCCGACCACTCGTGCTCAACGAAACTTTGATTAATCGCCGCGTAAATGCCCCGGATAGTCGGGTCAGCCTTCTCGACGTGAATAACCGCCGTG
The DNA here is from genome assembly GCA_017406175.1 of Selenomonadaceae bacterium. GTDB lineage: Bacteria > Bacillota > Negativicutes > Selenomonadales > Selenomonadaceae > Quinella. The sequence goes on from JAFQZB010000376.1 coordinate 5,977, forward strand.
TCCGAATTCAACTGCTCGCCGAACGTGAACGCCACGACCTTATTATCAATCAGAATCGCGCCACCCTTTATCTTGAAGGCGTCGAAGTGGTCAAATATCTCGTGAATCGCCGCTTGCTCGTAGCAGATAAACGCATTGTCGGGATTGGTGCGCCTGTGAATTTCATACCAGACGTTGAGTTCCTCGCGGCACTTCGGGATAAGCTCTTCGGTTATCGGCAGATATTTCGCGTCGGGATACTCTTTGCGGAAGGCGTTAAGGTGATTCTTCTTGCCGTGAAATTTCCGCCCCGATAAATTTATCAAATCCTGCGCCAGATACACGTAATCAAAGCGGTCGCGTTCGGGCGTGATATTGAATTTGGCGTGCGAATAGCGTTCCAACTCGTCAGCAAAGATTTTCTCCACGACGACGAACCTAAATTTTTTATCGCCGCGATTTTCCTCCGCTACGTGCAAAATTTTTGTTATCGCCTCCTGCATTTTATCCTGCGCTCCAATCGGTTGCCATGCCGCGAAAGTTTCCTCATCGGAAGAGAAAATATAAAGCACATCATCTTCAACCGTCCAGCGATAATCGCGCATCTTGCGCCACATAAAAAAATTTGTGAACGTATAACCTGAATGTTCGCAGTAGCGCGAACCAAAATACTTATCGAACGTCGCCTTATCCGTGCAAGTCAGTTTCTGCAAATTAATTTTAATCAGCTCCCTCAAATAACAGTTCCGCCAAGTGAAAAGCTTTGGCTCCGCCCAATTTTAATCCGCGAACGCAATAATGACAATATGCAACGACTTTTTCCGTCGTGATTTGGGCGCAGTGCTCTTCCATGAGCAAATTTTTTTGCTCGGGCGTGTGCTCTTGGAATAATCCCTGTGCGCCGTGTAAAAATCTTTTCGGCGCGAGTTTAGGATTGCGCGGCGGTTGCGGTTGATAAAGTGAGTAGCCGCAGAATTTTGTTCGCTCGTGATTTTCTTCAAGCTCGACGATTTCAAAGTTCATGCGCCGCAAAATTTCCCGAACGGCTTCTTGCTCCGTGTAGTTCTCCTTCGACCGCCAACAATCTTGAATCGTGACCTTTTCGCCGCCAAAATTCGGATATTTAAAGCTTTTATCGGCTAAAATTAACTCCCAAATCGATTCGCGCTGAATTTCGGGACGACTTTCCTCATATATCGCCGAACAGTTATGGCAAATCGAAATTAACGTACTTCCGGCAGGAAATTTTTCGTAATGCTTAACTTTTTTCCAATCGTCGCGAAAATCTTCCGGAACACGGTTATCGCAGTCCGCTACTCTGAAATTCGGCACGCAACAGCGAATTATCGGCATATCAAACCGTTCGCGAAGATAATTACGGATTTTTTTGCTCAACGCGGGATAATCTTCAGTAAATGCGCACGCCGCCACGTAAAATTTATCCAAAATACTCAACTCCTGCCTCGAAAAGTCTCTGATTTTTATTGCCGACGATATTTTTCGCCACATTTGCTCCAATTCGCTCCGAATGTCCCATTTTCCCAAAGATTTTCCCGCTCGTGTCGGTAATTCCCTCGATTGCCCATGCCGAGCCGTTCGGATTAAAGGGAAGTTCGTTTGTCAGCTCGTTTTTATCGTCAACATATTGCGTCGCTATCTGTCCAGCGTCCGAAAGTCGCTTCAACCAAGCGTCGCTAGCTACAAATCGCCCTTCGCCGTGCGAAACCGGGATTGAATGCACGTCGCCGACCTTATTTTTCGCTAGCCACGGCGATAAATTGCTTGTTATGCGCGTTTTTACGTATTGGCTGACGTGCCGCCCTAAAGAATTATGCGTTAATGTCGGCGAATCCTCTTCCAAATCGCGAATTTCGCCATAGGGGAGCAAGCCCAGCTTAATTAACGCTTGAAAGCCGTTGCAAATGCCCAAAATTAATCCGTCGCGCTCTTTTAGTAGTTTCATGACCTCTTCCGCGATTTTTGGATTGCGAAACGTCGCCGCGATAAATTTTCCAGACCCGTCAGGCTCATCGCCACCACTAAATCCGCCAGGAATCATAATTATTTGCGCGGAACGGATTTTTTTTGCCATAAAATCGATACTTTCTGCGACCGATTGCGGCGTTAAGTTGCGCACAACGAAAATATCAGGCTCGCCGCCCGCTTTTTTCCAAACTTTCGCGCTGTCGTATTCGCAATTCGTGCCAGGAAAGACCGGAATAAAAATTCGCGGCTTCACTACTTTAATTTTTGAATAAATCCTGCTCGATGCGATATAAAGTTCGTTAGAAATGTTCTGCGCGGTAGAATCTTTAATTTTTGTCGGGAAAATCTTTTCAAGCGGCTCGGAAAGGGCTTTTTTAACGTCGTCAAGCGAAATTTTTTCGTCAGCGCAAATTATAAACGGTTCTGAAATAGTTTCGCCCAAAATTTTAAAATCAAGCTCGCAATTTGCCTCAACAATCAAAGTTCCGTAACTAGGAACTAGTAACTGGGAACTATGAACTAGAATTTTAATGCCAATGTCGTTGCCAATCGCCATTTTAGCAATCGCCGCCGCAATTCCGCCGCTTTGTACGCTCATTGCAGAAATTATATTCCCTGCGCAAATTAAATCGTGAACTTTAGCGAAATTTTTCTTGAGTTCGTCGAAAATCGGCACTCCGTCAACGTCTCGCGGACATTTTATAAGATAAATTTTATTTTCTGCCGCTTTGAACTCCGGCGAAATAACTTTTTCCGCATCGACGACCGCAACCGCGAAACTTACCAGCGTCGGAGGCACATTTAAGCTTTCAAACGTCCCACTCATCGAATCTTTGCCGCCTATCGCCGCCACGCCGAAATTTTTCTGCGCAATGAACGCTCCAAGCAACGCCGCAAGCGGTTTGCCCCATTTCTCAGGATTTTCGCCCAGTTTCTCGAAATATTCCTGAAATGTCAGATATGCTTGCGAGAAATCCGCCCCGATTGCTACTAATTTTGCTAAACTCGACGTTACAGCGTCAATCGCGCCGTGAAAGGGGCTTTTTTCCGATATTTCCGCGTCAAATCCGAACGTCATAGCCGTTGCAGTCGTAGTTTCGCCCTCGCAAGGGATTTTTGCGACCATTCCTTCTGCCGGTGTCAGCTGATTCTTGCCTCCGAACGGCATTAACACCGTTGACGCCCCAATTGTCGAATCAAATCGCTCTACTAAACCTTTTTGACTGCAAACATTTAATCCGCGCAGATTTTCAAGGAATTTTTTATTTTTTTGCGTAGAAATTTGTTTTGGAGCAGAAATGTTTGCTGTGATATGACGTTTAACGCCGTTAGTATCGAAAAATTCGCGGCTTATGCTAACAATTTCTTTTCCGCGCCAATTCATTATCAATTTTCCGCTGTCAGTAACATCTGCAATGACATAAGCTTCTAAATTTTCCTCATCTGCCAGCGAAATGAACTTTTCCACGTCATTTTTATCCAAAACTACCGCCATTCGCTCCTGACTTTCCGAAATTGCTAGCTCGGTGCCGTCTAAACCGTCATATTTTTTGCGCACAGCGTCCAAATTTATATTCAAACCCGCCGCAAGCTCACCAACTGCCACCGCGACGCCGCCCGCGCCAAAATCATTGCAACGTTTAATCAATTTCGCCGCATTTTTATTCCGAAATAACCGCTGAATCTTTCTTTCGGTAGGAGGATTGCCTTTTTGCACTTCCGCGCCGCTTTTCGTCAGCGATTCAGCCGTATGAACCTTGCTTGAGCCGGTCGCTCCGCCAATTCCGTCGCGTCCAGTGCGCCCGCCCAGCAAAATTACCTTATCGCCGGCTTTTGGACGACTTCTAACCACATTTTCAGCCGGAACCGCCGCAATTACCGCGCCAATTTCCATTCTTTTAGCCAAGTAGCCCTCGTTATAGACTTCGTGCACCTGTCCAGTCGCCAAACCGATTTGATTTCCGTATGAACTGTAGCCATTTGCCGCGCCGCGAGTGATTTTTTTCTGCGGAAGCTTGCCGGGCAACGTTTCAGCGAATTTTTTATGCGGATTAGCCGCTCCAGTCACGCGCATTGCCTGATAAACGTAACTCCGACCGCTCAAAGGGTCGCGAATCGCCCCGCCAAGACAAGTTGCAGCTCCTCCGAACGGTTCAATCTCCGTCGGGTGATTATGCGTCTCATTTTTGAACATTACAAGCCAATTTTCGTCGCGACCGTCGATTTTCGCAGTAATTTTTATCGAACAGGCGTTAATTTCCTCCGAAACGTCAAGATTTGCAGGTTTAACAATTTTCGCGCCGATTGTGCCCAAATCCATTAGCGAAATATCTTTTTTGCCGTCGCGAACCGATAAATATTCGTCAAAAGCACGTCTGATAACGTCAGATTCAATTTCTACGCTGTCAATCGCGGTCGTGAACGTCGTATGGCGGCAATGGTCGCTCCAATACGTATCAATAACCTTAATTTCGGTAATTGTCGGCGGTCTTTGTTCGGTTTCGCGGAAATATTTTTGGCAAAACTTTAAATCGTCGATATTCATAGCCAAGCCGCGCAGATTTATAAAGTTTTTAAGCTCGTCATCGCCTAAGCTATTAAAATCGGATAAAATTTCAACGTCAGGCGGAATCTCGGCGGAAAATTTCAACGTCGCAGGGATTTTAAAGCTCGCCTCGCGTGATTCAATCGCATTTATCGAGTAGGATTTAATTTTTGCGAAGTCATCAGCCGAAATGTCGCCGATAATTGAAATAATCCGCGCAGAATGAATAATCGGAAGCTCTTTTCCCGTCACGAGCTGAACGCATTGTGCGGCGGAGTCGGCTCTTTGGTCGAATTGACCAGGCAAATATTCAATCGCGAAAGTTTTCGTTAAATCAACGTCGGCGGGCAGTTCGTAATAAAAATTATCGACGTTCGGCTCACGAAAAACAATATCGCGGACTTTTTGGAAGTCAATTTCGCTCAAATCTTCGACATCGTAGCGCACGAACAGCCGCAAGCCGTCAATTTTAATGTCAAGCGTGTCTTTGAAGTCTTCGAGGAGCTGTTTAGCGGGCACATCGAAGCCCGAACGCTTTTCTACGTAAATTCTTTTAACCATAAGCGCACCTCCAGAGAA
>JAFQZB010000377.1 GCA_017406175.1 Selenomonadaceae bacterium
CGAGGCGTCCTTTTCTTTTGTTACTTTTCTTTTGGACGAGCAAAAGAAAAGTTTTTTAATCGAAAATGACTTGCCTCCGACAAACGCCCCTCGGAAACAAGTCATTAAAGATAAGATGTTCGCAGTTTCTAACGCTTAAAGTTTTTTTACGTTGGCTGCCTGCGGACCGCGTTCGCCCTCGATAATGTCGAAGGAAACTTCCTGCCCCTCGTCGAGAGTTCTATAGCCGTCACTTTGAATAGCCGAGAAATGAACGAAGACATCGTCGCCCTCTTCGCGAGCAATGAATCCGTAACCTTTTTCCGCGCTGAACCACTTTACCTTACCAACTGCCATGTTCCAATACCTCCAATTGTTTATGCTCTTTCGTGCGCAAGCTACCCAATTATAGACAGTCAAATTTTTTCTGTCAACCGCCAAACTTAACGTAGGACGAAATCTTTTCACGCTAGCGGCGGCTCATTTGTTCTTCTTCGTGTTGGATAAGATGTTATGAATCAAATCGTTGGTGGAAGGTTTCGCGGCTTGTGTCGGTGTCTCTTGCGGTTTAGTCTGCGGGCGAAGGTTAGATAAGATGCCGCTAATTTGACTGGCTGACGTTTGCGCTTGAGGCTTTGCGGGCTGAGCGGTCTCTTCTTTGGCGTGCGCGTTCGATAGGATACTGTGAATCAAATCGTTCGTCGATTGCGGAGCGGCGGATTCAACCGTTGCCGACTGACCCAAGACAGCTTGCCCGCCCGCCTCGTAAAGGATATTCCCGTTGAAGTTTTGTCCGCCGATTGCAAGCGCGTCCGTGTATTGCCACATGCGCCCCTTGAAGTTGTCTTCCGAATTCCACTGCGCCGACCAAATCTCACAGCCGAGCGATTGCCAGTCGATATAATTTTCTAACCAAGAAAGCGGCGCGTGCACTCCGCAGTTTAGCGGCTTGATAGCGTCGAGGAACGCCTTGCAAATCGCCGTTACGTTGGCGCGGCTGAAGTCGAAGCCGTGACGCTGTTTATAACTGTCACCGTCCATCATGGCAAACCAAACCGGCAATTCCAACAGCACGCCCGCCCGCTCGATGATTCCCTTGCAGAACTGCGCCTCGTTGGTTGCGTCCGCCGGGGTGAGTGCGTAGGAATAATGATAGGCTCCGCAGATGAGTCCGGCTTTGTGCGCCTCCTCGACGTTGTGCTGAAAGTTCTCATCGAAGCCCGCTTGACCGTAGCCCGTGCGGCAGATTGCAAAGTCGACGCCCGCCGCCTTCACTGCCCGCCAATCGATATTCTCATTGAAAATCGAAACATCTACTCCGCGCATAATCAAAACCTCCTAATCAAAATCTGCGCTAACTTTATCAAGAAAACTTTACAGCGTCAACAACAAGCTAGGACGAAGAAGAAGACCGGCTGCCAAGGACGGCAGCCGCCGGCGTTTGAATCATGGATGATTCATAGCCGGATAACGCCCTTTCTTTTGTAACTTTTCTTTGGGCGAGCAAAGAAAAGTTTGCCACACGCAAAAAGCCCGCCAGCCGTAGCCGACGAGCCTTTTTTACTATCGAACGTGCGCCCTCGCGGGACGCGGTTAATCTTACTGGAGCAAGCTGAGAACTGCCGAGCTGTTCTGGTTTGCCTGAGCCAACATAGCCTGCGCCGCCTGCAAGAGGACGTTGCTCTTGGTTTAGTTGGTCATTTCCTTTGCCATATCAGCATCGCGAATCGTCGACTCTGCCGCTTGGACATTCTCGCTAGAAGTCGTCAG
>JAFQZB010000378.1 GCA_017406175.1 Selenomonadaceae bacterium
TAAACCTGTGCCGCTGGACATTGGCAGAGAAATCTTATCGCGGCACGTGGACAATCCCGGCGGACGATTTATCGGCGTGGCGATTCGTCATTGGCTTGACTGGGAAAAATTTCAGCGTGAACTAGCCGCCGCCCTCGACCGCATAACTGGGACGCTTGACGCTAAGATTGTCTTTATCCCGATGAAGTTCCCCGAAGACATACGCGCCGCCCAATCAATCGCCGACATCATGAAAAGCCCGCCCGCCGTCCTCAACGAAGAATTCACCACGCAGGAAATTCTTAGCCTCGTCGGATGCATGGACGTTCTAATTGGCGTTCGGCTCCACGCGCTGATATTCGCGGGCGTCATGAATGTTCCCATGCTCGGCATTTCTTACGACCCGAAGATTGAACGTTTCCTCGACTCGGTCGGCGAAAAGCCGCTCGGCAATCTGGCGGACGTAACGACGGATAAAATCTTCGACGCGACCTTGAAGAAGCTTTCCGAACACAAGAACGCTTGCGACGATACTTTACTAAAGGAACTCGGCGACCTGGCTCGCAAAAACGCTAAGCTCGCCATTGAACTCGCCCATGTCTGACGCAAAGAAATTCCTAGCCTACGCGGCATTGTATTATTACCTCGGCGAAGTCTTTTACATCGACATAGGACAGCCCGCCGCGCCTCAATATTTTTTACTGCCCTTGCCCGCGACGATTGCTCTGCTGTGGCTGATTCAGTTCGCCGCCCGCACGGATATTTTTTCCCGCCCCATGCTCCCGAACCTCCTAACGGGGCTGGCGTGGCTGGTGACGTTCCCGCTCCTTTACACGTGGACTTATCAGCGGCAATGGTTCATGTCTTTAATCTATTATGACTTCGCTGTCGGCACGGCGATTTTTATTTTGCTCACGAGCGCGGAAGTCTTGCTTGCGAAGTCTCGATTAGCCGCCGCGTCGATGAGCCTGCTGAACTTATTCTTCTGGCTGATACCGCTCGTCGAGTTAGTTTACTACTGCTTGACGTGGCATTGCCTGTCGCCGGCGTCGCTCATGGCAATCTACCTGACGAACTGGCACGAGGCTGGCGAATTCCTACGGGCGATGATTGGTTTGCCGAACTTGCTGATAATCTTCGCGGTACTGGGCTTGCTCCTGCGTCTGGCGTTCAAAGCCCACGTGAATTTTGGACGACGCTTGCCGCCACTGGACACGGAACGGACTGCCGCCGCCGCCATTGCGCTGATTTGTAGTCTCGCCGCCCTGATTCATTACGCGCCGCAAACGTCGATGGCTGGGCTATGGAAGACGGTTACCGACTACGCCGCCCAAACTCAGCTTTACTCCCAAGGACGCGACGCCCGCTTAGCCGACTTGACCATTGACGCCGAACAGACCTTAGCCGCTAAAGCTCCTGGCACTGTGATTTTCGTTATCGGCGAATCGGCGAGCCGCGATTATATGCACGCTTACAATCCCGCCTTCCCGTTCGACGATACGCCGTGGCTTGAAAGCAAACTCAATGAACTTTTGACGACGCCCGCCCTCCCCAACGACGCGAAGATTAATCCTGACTATAAATCAACGCCCGATAACACGCCGCGCTTGACGTCAGCCGCCGGAAAGTTTATTATCTTCAAGAATGTTTACGCTTCGTGGACGCAGACAGTACCGGTTCTTCAACGAGCTTTGACCGAGCAGAGCCAGTACAACGACAAAGAATTTTTCGAGTCAGTCTCAATCGTCGACGTGGCAAGAAAGGCGGGATATAAAACTTATTGGTTCAGCAATCAAGGACGCTACGGCGAGTTCGACAGCGCGATTACTCTCGTCGCCAAGACTGCGGACGTTTCCGAGTGGACGGACGATACCTTTGACTTTAGCGACCTTGAAGACGAAGTGCTTTTACGGTTCTTTGAAAATATCAACCCGCAGGAAAATAACTTTATCGTCTTCCACCTAATGGGCAGTCATATCTACTACAACAGCCGCTATCCGCGACGATTTAAAAAGTGGGTGACCGCCGACGGCACGGGAATGATGCTTGCCGCGCCGAGCTACGCCAATTCGATTCTCTACACGGATTTTGTCCTGTCGAAGATTTTCGACTACGCCACGCAGAATTTGAACTTGCAGGCGATGATTTACTTTTCCGACCACGGCGAGGACTTGGAGATTTCTCACAATCCCGACGTGTTCCGCTTTGAAATGTTGCGCGTGCCAATGTTTATCTACCTGTCGCCGGAGTATGAAGCAACCTTCCCCGACCGAACGGCGACGCTTGAGAACCATCACGCGGGATATTTTACAAACGATATGTTCTATGATACTTTTTGTGGGCTGATAAACGCGCCGTCCAATCGCTATGACGCGGGGCAAGATTTCTCCTCCGCCACGTATCGTTTCAATCGCGACACCTTGACGACGATGCTAGGTCAGCACAAACTAACAGAAGATAAGGAGTGATTTTATGACTGACAAACAATTTGCTAATACCCCCCCCCTCCTATTAGCTAATCCAGCAATTTCGGTAATCATTCCAATGTATAACGCGGAAAAATATATAGGCGAGTGCTTGGATAGTCTCTTAGCGCAGACCTTCCAAACCTTTGAAGTTATTGTAGCTGATGATTGCTCCACCGATTCAAGCTGTGAGATTATCGAAAGTTACATGCCTAAGTTTGAGGGGCGACTAAGGCTCACTCACACGGAAACGAATTCGGGCGGCTGTGCTGTTCCGCGCAATGTGGGCTTGCCTTTGGCTCGCGGCAAATACGTTTACTTTATGGATTCGGACGATGCACTTACTCAAACGGGTCTTGAAGAAATGTACACGCTCGCTGAGGAATATGACGCTGATGTTGTCTATTGCGAAAGATATTATATGTCAGAAGGCGTCGGCAAAGACTTTATTGAAAATATGCATGTCGCTAAGGGAAGACTTCAGCCACCACCTTACGTCGAAGAACCGACTCTTGAAAGTTCCAACTTAGCCGAAAGAGTGAAAGGGATATTGAACGATAGATTTTGGTTTGCTGCGTGGCTAAAATTAGTTCGGCATGATTTGCTTAAAGAGCACAATATATTTTTCCCGTATGTGAAACCTGGCGAAGACGACACTTGGACTCACGCTTTGATTTTCTTCGCGAAAAAATTTCTGCGCGTGCCGAACATGGTATATATTCGTCGCATGAGAGATGATTCTATAATAGGCACGTCAAAGACTCCCCAACAATCATTAAACTTTTGGTTTAATCCGATTTTGCTTGGACTAAAAGAGCTTGATAAAGTTATGAGCCAAATAGAATTCTTCAAAGAAAACCCGCAACAACACTATGCCATCTTAGAAAAGCAAGTTCAAGGAAAGTTTAGAGCAGGTCTTAGATATGCTGGACAACTTACATCAACTGACGTTTATGAGACGATAAAGGGCGAGTTTGGCGACAAGTTCGGCGGACAAGATATTTTGATTTCTGCACTCTGCTCGCACATATTTGGTCAGGATAAGGCTTTAAAAGAAACTCAAAAGAAACTTAAACATACTGAAGATGTTCTTAAAAAAGTCAAAGATAGTATTGCCGCAAAAGAATCCGAGATGATTAACCGAGTAGAAAATTCTATGTCATATTTTTTAGACCTTCGGCAAAATGGTCCAGAAGTTTCGGTTGTTATCCCGATGTACAACGCGGAAAAATATATTGGCGAACTTCTTGATAGTCTCCTTGCGCAGACTTTTCCAAACTTCGAGGCTATAGTCGTCGATGATTGCTCCACAGATAATTCTGTTATCGTTGTAGAAAGTTACGAGTCGAGATTTAACGGACGACTTAAATTGCAAAAGTTGGAAAAGAATTCGGGCACAGGTGGTTCCGTTCCGCGTAATGTTGGCTTTAAGCTTGTGCGCGGTGAATACGTATTATTCGTTGATGCTGATGATTATCTTTCTAGGTTTGCCTTGGAGACGTTTTACACTGCAGCAAAAAAATATGATGCGGACGTTGTTTATACTAGTGCTTATAACCTTTTACACCGTCCAGATATGTCTAAGGTGTTGAAAGACGGTATAAATCAAAAATTGCTCAAAGAAAAACTTGAAGACAAGCCAACCTTGACAATTGATAACCCGCATAAAAATCTTCGTCAATTTGACATGGAAAAATCCTTTAATTTCCCGTGGACGCATTTTGTTAGACGAGACCTTTTAGCCAGAAATCAAATTGAGTTTCCTGAAATACCTAATGGGGTAGATCATTTGTGGGCTCTTCAAGTCTATTGTTACGCGAAAAGATTTTTACGCATTCCGAACGCGCTTTACTTTTATCGTCGTTATCAGTCTGAATCTATTTCCACAATAAAAAGAGAACCTCGCGAGCAAGTTTCTTATTGGATTTCAACTTTTACCTTATGGTTAAAGGTTTAGGGGATATCTCAAATAGGATAGAAATTCTAAAGGACAATCCCATTTACGTCTTGGCGGCTGCAGAAAGGCATTTCGATTGGTGCCTCAATCGCACGGGCGAGGCTAGAAAAATCTTAACTGACCGAGATATTTACGAGATTTTATACAACGAATTTACTAAGGCAAATGTTTCCTCCGAATTAACCGTACCATTCTTTTTCAATGTTATTAACTACCAACAAAAAGAATTGAAAAACAGGCAAGAAAATTTTCTCAGGTTCAAAGAGTATTATACCGCCAGAATTGATATTAAGTTTATGTCGACGAAAGGCGATTTTCAAATATTTTCCGTGTCCGATGACAAAGCAAACGTATGGAATCCCGCTTGGCTCCAAGAAAATGGAATTGGCTATCAAATTCAAGCCTGTACAGGGCGATTGACCTTTATCGCTAAAGCTACTGTGGCAGGAAAAATCTCGTTAGCTCTTAGAGGGGTAGATGTTCGAGCCCCAGAAGATAAATCTAAGCGTATTCCGTACTGGATTGACTACACCAAGCTGATTATAAATGGCAAAACTATCTTAGACGATATCACGCCCACGTGGTGTGGAAAACCTTACAAAGGTACAATAGACGCAAAAGCGAACGAGGAGATTAAAATACAAGTTGAATGGTTGCCGCATAGAAACGATGCCATCGATGTTACGGCTTTGCCGCCAAAGGTCGTGACGCCGCCGCCAAAGGTCGTGACGCCGCCGCCGCCAAAAGTCGTGACGCCGCCGCCGCCAAAGGTCGTGACGCCGCCGCCAAAGGTCGTGACGCCGCCGCCGCCAAAAGTCGTGACGCCGCCGCCGCCAAAAGTCGTGACACCGCCGCCGCCAAAAGTCGTGACACCGCCGCCGCTCCAATTTGAAACGGCTAGGATAGATGTTAAACTGCTGACAAGGGCAATGGGCGATTTCCAAATTATTTCCGTGTCCGACGACAAAGCAAACATTACTAAACCTAGAGGACTTCAGGACAATGGGATTGGCTATATGCTCACTTCCTCTGCAGGAAATTTAATGTTTGTCGCTAAGGCTACTGCAGACGGACAGATTAACTTAAAGCTCAGAGGTTTGGACATCCGCGCCCCAAAGAACAAATCTAAACGCATTCCAAAATGGATAATCTATACCAAGCTGATTGTAAACGATAAAACGATATTCGATAAGCTCACGCCTACTTGGCACGATAAGCCTTATGTTTATAAAGTGGAAGTAAAAGCTGGCGAAGAACTTAAGATACAGCTTGAATGGCAACCGCGCAAAAGCGAATACTAACAAAAACATTCGGTTGACACAAACTTAAAGAAGATAAGGAGTGATTTTATGCCTGATAATCAATCTATAAATTCCACTTCGTCAACGGAACCAAAGCTTGCTGATGAGAACTCAACGGAACCTGCAGTCTCGGTAATCATTCCGATGTACAACGCGGAAAAATATATCAGTGAGTGCTTAGACAGTATCTTAGCGCAAACCTTCCAAGACTTTGAAGTAATCGTGGTCGATGACTGCTCCAGCGATTCAAGCTGTGAGATTATTGAAAGCTACATGCCCAAGTTTGACGGGCGGCTCAAGCTTGCTCGAACGGAAGAGAACTCGGGCGGCGGTGGCTACGTTCCGCGCAATGTCGGACTCAAGCAAGCAAGCGGAGAATATATCTTCTTCGTTGATGCCGACGATTTTATTTTGCTCACGACTCTTGAGACGCTGTACACGGCGGCAAAAGAAAATGACACGGATGTAATCTATACCTCTGCTTTTTATAAATTAACGAAACCAAACGATGTCTACTTTTACACGGACGGCTTAGGTAAGACGTTGTTAAAAGAAGGCATAGAAGACAAGCCGACTTTGGTAATTGACAATCCAAATAAAATCCTTGACGGGCTTCTCATAAATAAATCTGAAGAGCATTTTCGCAATCCATGGTCAAAGTTTGTTCGGCGGGATTTTTTATTGGAGAATGATATTGCCTTCCCAGAGACATTAAAGAACGGCGGCGATTTTATCTGGGTTATTCATGTCTACTGTTGCGCGAAACGCTTCTTGAGAATCTCGACGCCGCTTTACTTCTACAGAAGTTATTCTTCCGCGTCTGTTTCGCGAACGAGGAGGGCACCTAGTGAACAAGTTTCTTATTGGATTTCGGGCTTTGTCAAGTGGTTGAATGTTTTAAACGAACTTACAAACCGCGTCGAAATCTTGAGGGACAATCCCGCTTACAGTTTGGGAGCTACAAGAGGGCATTTTGACTTTTGCATTAACATTGTTATCCGGCAAGAAATAAAGAAGCTGAATCTCAGTAACCAAGATATTTACAAGATGATTTATGGCGCATTCGTCAATCGAGATGATTTAGCGGATTTTGTAATGCCGTTTGTCGCCAGCATAATCGATAAAAGCGGAAAAGTTGTCGATAGATCTTTACAAACCTTCGACACGCTCACAGAGGAAATTAAACAGTTCAAAAAGTCGCAGGCTCCGTTCCAACTGGACGCGAATGTTGTTACCAAATTTTCTGCTGACAGCCCGGCGATTTCCGTGATTATCCCGATGTACAACGTGGAAGAATATATCAGCGAGTGCTTGGATAGTCTCCTTGCGCAGACCTTACGAAACTTTGAAATTATTATCGCTGATGACTGCTCCACCGATTCAAGTTGTGAGATTATCGAAAGCTACATGCCTAAGTTTGAGGGGCGACTAAGGCTCACTCACACGGAAACGAATTCGGGCGGCTGTGCTGTTCCTCGCAACGTGGGCTTGCCTTTAGCTCGTGGCGAATACGTTTACTTCATGGATTCGGATGATGTGCTTACTCAAACGGGTCTTGAAGAAATGTATACGCTGGCCAAAGAGTATGATGCTGATGTCGTCTATTGCGAAAGATACTATATGTCAGAAGGTATCGGCGAAGACCTTATTAAAAACATGTATGTTGCTAAAGGAAGAGTCCAATCACCGCCTTATGTCGAAGAGGCTACACTTGAACCCGAAGACTTAGCTGAAAGAGTTCAAAGGATACTGGAAAACAAATATTGGGCTACTGCTTGGTTGAAATTAGTTCAGCGTGACTTGCTCGATAAACACCAAATAATTTTCTCTCATGTAAAACCTGGCGAAGATGATATTTGGACATATTCATTAATTTTTTTCGCGAAAAAATTCCTGCGCGTGCCAAACATGGTATACGTTCGCCGCATGAGGGAAAATTCCATAATGGGCACAGCACGTACACCGCAACAGGAAATAAGTTTTTGGCTTAATCCCGTTTTGTTCGGTATAAAAGAGCTGGATAAATTAATGGGGCAAATTAAATTCTTCCAAGAACACCCGCAACAACGCTATGACATTTTGAAAAAAGACTTTCAAGCAAGATTGGGCAATGGTTTTAAAAATGCCGAACAGCTTACCCCGTTTGATGTTTACGAAACGATAAGGAACTCATTTGGCGAAAATCTCGGCGAATATGATGTTTTGATTTCCGCGCTCTGCACCCAAACATTTAGCAAAGATAAAAGCCTAAAGGAAACCCAAAAAAAACTTAATAGCGTTGAGACTAATAAGTTTAAAGATTTTATGTCATATGTTCTCGAATCGCGCTCAACCGCTCCGGCAATCTCAGTTATCATACCGATGTACAACTCAGAAAAATATATCAGCGAATGTCTCGATAGTCTCCTATCTCAAACGTTCCCTAACTTCGAGGTTATCGTTGTTGATGACTGCTCCACCGATAGTAGCGTTGCCATTGTTAATAGCTTTATCTCAAAGTTTGATGGACGGCTCAAAATTATCAGTACGAATAAGAATTCAGGCAGTCCGGGTATTCCTCGCAATGTCGGAGTCAATCTTGCAACCGGCGAATATGTCTGCTTCGTAGACGCTGACGACTTCATTTCAAATTCTGCTTTGGAAACGCTTTACAAGGCGGCGAAGAATTCCTATACCGACGTAGTCTACACCAGTTCTTATTACCTTTTGCAACGCCCGAATGAGCCTAACATAATAAGAGACGGTCTCGGCAGAAAATTATTCAAAGAAAATCTGGAGGATAAGCAAACCCTGACAGTCAACGATCCAGATAAGAATCTTCGCCAACTCGTCTATGAAAGAAATTTCAACTTCTCAGTCATGTACTTTGTTATGCGGGACTTCTTAGTTAAAAATCAAATCGTCTTCCCTGAAATACCCAATGGCGAGGATCATTTGTGGACAATTCAAGTTTGTTGCTATGCTAAGAGGTTCTTGCGCATTTCGACCCCATTTTATTTTTATCGGCGGTATACTGGCGAATCCATTTGCACGACGAAAAGAGAACCCCGCGAGCAAGTTTCTTATTGGATCTCGACCTTTGTTCTGTGGCTGAAAACTGCCAGTGAAATCGCAAGCAAAATTGAACTTCTAAATAACAATCCCGCTTACATCTTGGAAGCCGCGAAGAGACATTTTGATTGGTGCCTTGACCGTACCGAAGAGGAGCGAAAGCAATTAGCCACCCAAGACATTTACGAGATTTTGTTTGACGAATTCAGTAGGGTGAATATATCTTCCAACTTAACAGTGCCTTTCTTCTTCTCTGAGTTAGAGGCTCAAATGAAAACGATAGCCGATACCCAAAATACAATTCGCAGGTTCAAGCCCCATATTGCTGCCAGAGTCGACATCAAGTTTTCACCAAAAGACAAAGGCGATTTCCAAATTATTTCCGTCTCTGACAAAAATGCAAGCGTGGACAAGCCCGATTGGTTCCAAAAAGACGGCATTGGTTATAAGATTGAATCTTGTGCTGGGCAGCTAGAAATTGTCGCTACGGCCACTGCAGAAGGACAAATTAACTTAGGTCTTAGAGGCTTGGATATTCTCGCTTCTAAGGAGTCTTCCAAACGCATTCCCTATTGGATTGACTACACCAATTTGACCATAAACGGCGAAACGATTTTTAATAAGCTCATTCCTACTTGGCACGGCAAAGTTTATCGTTACAACATGGAAGTAAAAAAAGGAGACCAAATCAAAATAGAAGTTAAATGGCTCCCGCATAGAAGCGACGCCGCCTCGGCAAAGAAAGTAGTAGCTCAATCTCTTGAGGAGCAAATGTCTCGCAAATTCATGCCTTTTATTACGGCGAGAATGGAAATTAAACTGCTGTCCAAAGAAGGCGATTTCCAAATGCTTTCCGTTTCTGATAAAAATGCACGCGTAACGAAGCCCGAATACCTCCAGAAGGGTAGCACGTGTTATTGTGTCCACACCTATAGCGGAAAAGTGGAAATGGTTGCAAAGTCTTCTGTGGATGGACAAGTTCGCTTGCTTCTTAGAAGCATGGAGATTCGCGACCTCAAGGACAATACCAAAATCATCTATTGGCTTGACTACACGAACCTCGTTATAAACGGCAAGACAATTTTTGATACGCTCACTCCCGTTTGGTACGATAAATTTTACGGTTACAACATAGACGTAAAAGCCAATGAAGAAATTACAGTGCAAGTGGAATGGCTCCCGCACAGAAGCGACACTCCGTAATTGCGGCGAATTTACATTATGGAATAGCAAGCGTGGCTAGATAACTTTAACGTAAACTTACCAAAAATAAGGAGAGTGATTTATGTGATAGCGTATAACCCCCCCGGTGAACTTGCGCGATTTTCTTAGTTATCAGAGGTTGTTAAAAGTTATATGCCAATAAAAACTAAATGATTAGGTGTGATTCTATGGCAAAAGATCCTCGTCTCGCTCGTGATTTAACTGCTCCTACAATCTCCGTAATTATTCCGATGTACAATGCGGAAGAATATGTCGGCGAATGTTTGGATAGCCTCTTGGCTCAGACGTTTAAAGATTTTGAAGTTATCGTGGTGGACGATTGCTCTGCTGACAAATGCTTTGAGCTGGTAGAAGGGTACGCGCCGAAATTTGATGGACGACTTCGGCTTGAGAAAACGGAAGCAAATTCGGGCGGCGGCGGCTACGTCCCACGCAATATCGGAATGAGTTTGGCGCGTGGCGAGTACGTTTATTTCATGGACGCCGACGACTACATTGCTAAAACCGCGCTTGAGATTTTCTATAATGCGGCAAAAGAATATGACGCCGATGTTGTCTACACCGCCGCCCACTACGACTTGAAAAGCCCTGATGAAATGCGCCTCTTAAGGGATAAGGAAAACCAACAGCTGGTTAAAAACAATATCGAGGACACGCCGCTTTTAACGATTGA
>JAFQZB010000035.1 GCA_017406175.1 Selenomonadaceae bacterium
AATAGTCAACGTCAAGCGCAAATACTCCGAGTTTTTAGGCTTTAAAATCAAAGTACATTCTAAAGGCAGCAAAAAGGTAGTCAAATCTTACATCAGCGACAAGCAATTAGCCGTTAAAAAGAACGCTCTGATTAAGCAAGTCAAAAGAATTGCACGTCCAAGACCAAAAAACAATACCTGAAAATCTGTAATCCTGATATAAAAAAGCTGAATACGTTAAGAAAACTGGTTGGAAATGATTTTCTTAAGGTAGATTTATTAGATTGAAAGAAGTTAGAAGTTAGCAAAGATGAAACGCCGTGTGCGGTGAAAATCGCTTGCACGATGTGGAGTTGGGAAAACTTGGAGATTACTTCAAAGAGTTACCTATCACTAATCACGCAAGAGAAAAATCCGCAAAATGTCAGTTCAGATGTCATGGAAGGCTTTCGGCTGGTTCAAGATGTAATAAGTCAAAGCGGCTTAGCCGAGCGGTGCAAAAATCTCGACAAGTTCCTCCGATGAAGCGACTTTGATTCTGAGTAATAAAACCTAGAACAAATTCTCTTTCTCGCACTGTATCAGAAATCTCAGCGTTAGTCGGCAAAAACGGAAAAATTTCTTTAGCGAGAATTTTAGCATCTTCCAACAGCGCGGAAAAATCTTCTTGCATATCTTCGCACTCTTCAGAAAGCACAGCGTTCAAAAGAGCATCCGCCAAAGTATAGAACTGCCATGTAGCGACAATATTCGTCAAGTACATTGGGATATTCCTCTGCGAAAAATTCAACAATTTTGCTATAAGTTTCTCTCAGCGTTTTTTTTTGCTAATAGAAGAAATCTTGTTGATAACAAGCGGAAAGGCAAGTTCAAAATTATCAGCAATAATGTTACGAATTTGTTTGCAAGTATCGGCATCAAGAATAACACAAGGCGCGGCAATCGTGAATAAGCGAGTATTTGCGCCGCCTGTGACATTGTCGGGAAGCAACAAAGTTTCACCGGTCATAATCGGAATAGTTCGCCAATCCGTTGTCTTCTTTAACGTCGAGTCTTTGTTTAATTTTGTCCTGCCAATGCCATTGGCAAGTGCGTAACAGCCGCCGCGCCTGCGAGTCAATTTTTCGTAGCGTCGAAAGAACGAATTATTTTCTCGTTCCAACGACAGACGCGCCTAAATACAAGGCTGTTGTTTTGCCGGCACGAGTTGGCGCATAAATATAAAGCAAGAAATTGCGTTCACCCAAAATTTTAAGCAAAATTGGAGCAACAGCCGCCGCTACAATAAGCCGAGCAACAGGAGATTTTTTTGCCAATTTGTAAGCACGTTTCCAAGCTTTAAGGCTCCCGTATTGTTTCAAGACTTGAACGAATTGGCTTTGCGAATCAATTTTAACGCGGATTTTCTTGTCATCTTTAGTCAGAAACACCTCATAGCGAGGATCAACGAAATAATCCTTATCATCAAAAGTATACCAGCCTCCGCGCGACACCGAGTAAGTCATCGGAAAAACGGTTTCATTCTGAACATTAAAGGCGTCCAAAAAATCAACGAGTTGCGTAACTGATAGTAAAGGTCAATGTGATCCGTCTGCAGACGTTTGAGCGAACTTTCGACGGATTTTTTTATGACTTCGGGGCGAGCGTCAGTCATCACGGGCAAATTTGTCGCCGTGCTCGTCCAATCGAATCGAATTCCAAATTTCGTGCCGATAACAATTTTGTCGCTGAAAGGTTTAAGTGCCGCGCCGACGAGTTCTTCGTTGTCGTGCTCGTTGTCCGGCGTGCCGTAAATCTCCGCCGTGTCAAAAAACGTGTAACCAATATCGACTGCCTGCGCGAGAAGTTCAGTCATTTCCTTTTTGTCGGCAGGTTCGCCGTAAGCATGGCTCATTCCCATGCAACCCAACCCGACTGCCGAGACCTTCAAATTTTTTCCAAGCGTGCGATATTTCATCTAAATCCCTCCGATATTTTGTTCCCAAAAATTTACTGCGTGGTCAATCCAACCTTGCGCAATAGTTCCTTTGCCGAGACCAAAGCCGTGCTTCAAGCCGTCGAAAACTTCAATTTGCGCGGGCGTTCCGTTTGCACGAATTTTTTTTATCCGCGCGTCCATTGTCCGCCAATTTGCAATTCCGTCATGAGTACCGACACAGTTGTAAGTCGGCGGTTCGTTGCCAAAAACTTCGGAAAGTCCGGTGTATTGCATGATAACTGCCGCAGGTCGCGGATATTTTTTTTCGCCGAAATTTTCTGTGCCGAAGGAACCAAGCCAAGCCACCATTCGCGCACCTGCACTGCCTCCCCACAGCGAATAATTTTTCGCGTCAACTTGAAGTTCGGCGGCGTGTTCGTGAATGAAGGCAATAGCTCGCGCCAAATCCTCACAGGCAAGTTGCGCATCAGGTCGATAAATCAGCGCGAAGGCATTGTAACCGCGTTTGGACAACTCCAGCGCGTGCGGAAAGCTGTCGTGCATCGCTCCGACGTAATAAAAACCTCCGCCCGCATTGCATATCGCAAATTTCTCGTTCGGCTTGCCGCGAAAGAAAAATAATCCCGTGTTATTCTTGCGCGGGTCAGAAAGTTTTTCCTCCGCCGTGTAGATGTCATAGAAAATTTTTTCGCCCGCGTCAGATTTCTCGCGCATGTAGTTGGCAATCTCGACGGTATTTTTCGGATTAACTTCGCTGTACCAAATTAAAATTTCGTCAAGACTTTTTAGCGTCAAATTTTTATCAATGCCGCGCGTTGGAAAAATTAATCGTCCGAAGCCGCCGAAATTTTTGTAGTTGATAACGTCGACAACTTTTGTATCCTGCGTGAACTCGTGCATTTGATTGACGCTCCCCGATTCGGCATTGTGTTGGCAACCCGCAAAAATTATCGCCGCCAACATCAGCAACAAAATTTTCATCGTGCCAAGCCTTTCGACTTGAGCCAACGCTCCATAACGTCCGCGACTTCGACATTATTCAAATCTGCCATAAGGAAGTGTGTATTTCCGCTCAAACCGACATCGGGCAGATAAACAATTTGCGCGTCGCCGCCGTACTTGTTCACGACCGCCGCCCATTTCCGTGCCAAATTCAACCGCGTCCGCCAATTATCTTGTCCCCAATTCGCTACGGGTTTATCTCCGCTCGGAATGTTATCGCCGAAGTAAACCACAATCGGAATTTTCGTCAGCCGCATAAAGTCTGCCATTGAAACTGCTTCGCCGACTGCAGGAAATACACTTGTCGTCTCTTCGGTCGGAGGAACTTCACCTTCCGGAAACGGAAATGCGCCCGGCTCCAGCGAAATGACTGCTTTGACTTTATCGGAGCGCATCGCTGTTTCCCAACCCGGTCCGCCGCCCGCCGAATGTGTTATCAATATTCCTTCGCCGGATTTTTCAAACACCGCAATCATCGCGGCGACGATTATTTTTTGCTCGGTCGGAAAAAAAACTCGGTGTCATCTGATGAAAAAATTGGCTCAATGATTCTTCGTCACACGGAACTTTTGCGTTGGCATAATAATTCGGATACTCGCCGATTCTGAACGTGTTATACCAAAGTTGGTCATCGGGACGCGCTAAGGCTCCGTCGATTGCCCTGCACGACCGCGACGCGGTTGGTCGACGATAAAAGTTTTGTATCCTAGTTCAAGAAAAATATTCTGGAAGCCGTCGCGACCGTCGGGCGTCGTCTCCCAACTCTTGCCCGATTGCCCATAGCCATGCAAAAACACCAGCGAATACTTCTTCGCCTTGACCGGAATTTGATAGAAAACATAAGCGTGGTCACCGTGCAATGTCTCGCCGGCAAAATTGCTTGGGTCGGAGCCGTTATAAAATCCCGCTGATTGAATTACCTTACCACCCGCCATGAAACTGCCTTGTGC
Source organism: Selenomonadaceae bacterium (assembly GCA_017406175.1). Classification (GTDB taxonomy): domain Bacteria; phylum Bacillota; class Negativicutes; order Selenomonadales; family Selenomonadaceae; genus Quinella. Next base: position 3,871 of record JAFQZB010000035.1, read on the forward strand.
TTGAATCGTCACAGGTTTCATCGCAAGCACCAGACTTGCCACTAAACTCAAAGCGACTATCAGCGGTAAAATTATTTTCTTCTTCATTGCGCACACCTCATATTCACAAATCACCGCTAAGATTTTATAATGCTTACTCGAAAAAGTACAACGACATTTGAGCATATCACTACAACTTTAGCGCATAGTCGAAAGGAATTACCATGATTGAAACTTACCTTTGGAAACAACTGGTCGCTCTTGCAAAGTACGGAACACTTTCAGAAGTTGCCAACCGGCTTAATCTCTCCCAATCCGCTTTAAGTCGCTCCATGCAAAAATTGGAACAGCACATCGGCGTTGAACTTTTCGTTCGCAAAAAAAATTCCATTGCCCTTAATGACAACGGAATTGAAGCCGCTCAATTCGCTGAAAAAATTTTAGCCCTCGCCGATGATGCTCTCGAAAAAATTCGTGAATTCGACCGCAAGAACCGTACAATTTTTATCGGCTCCTGCGCTCCCGTGCCCTTGCACGAAATTATTTTCCTGCTGACTCAAGATTTTCCTGATGTGTCGATTAACTCCGAGCTTAAAGACGACCAATATCTCATCAGCGGCTTGCAAAACAATTTATTCAACCTCGCAATTTTGCATGAACGTCCTAACGATGAAAAGTTTTTCAGTCTGAAATGTGGCGGCGAAAAACTTTTCCTTGCCGTTCCTCACGAACACCGCTTCGCAACAAAGGACGGCATTTTTCTGGAAGAGCTAAACGGCGAAAAAGTTTTACTCTATTCCAAAATTGGCTTTTGGTACAATCTCTGCTTACAAAAAGCTCCTAACGCCAAATTCCTCATGCAGAGCGAACGCGACGTTTTCAAAGAATTGGTTGAAGTCTCGCCTTTTCTATCTTTTACCACAGATGTTCTTATCAAAACAGGGCACGCGCAAAAAAATTGTATCTATAAACCTATACTCAATACCGAAGCTAACGTGACTTACTATTGCGCTTGCAAATCCAACCAAAAGAACCGTTTCAAAAATCTTTTTACAAAATTACCTTCCCAAAATTCGCCAAATCAAAAACTCGCTTACCTTCTCTAATTCCGAATTAGTAGTGGAAGTTCACTTATCACTTGTCCTTCGGATAAGTGCCAAAAACCCGCATCACAACGCGATAAATCCATAAAAAAATTTGTAACAAGAGAAAGATGAAATTCTCTTTGAAATCAATCCGCGTTGACGGAAATTTTCTTTTGCGTTATATTTTTTGAGGAAAATCATGACGCTTAGGAGGGCGGTTAATATGAAAACTAAAAATGCTTTCGCCTTTCGTGATTTTGATTCCTCTCGCATTCTTCAGCGTCCTTTCTTCAAAAATTTTTATTTTGACTCCGACAAATCAGATACCGAAATTTTGAAATCGCTAAAAGACACAAAAGAAGATTCTGTTGATTCTTGGGAAAAAAATTTATATGCTATTAAAGCAATACTTGACCGTTTGGCGGAATTTTGTCACCTAATTAACAGACACAACGAAAAACGTCTCGATAAATACAACAAAAAAATCTAAATCAGAAAATATTAAAATCACTGAACTCAAACGTCCCGCCCCTGTAATGGAATATTTCAGCGCGTCTCTCAGTGTCCTAGAGTTAATGAACAAATTCAAGAATCTTTATCGCGAAATTGAAAAAAGGATTCAAGTTCGTTATCGTAAAGATTTTGGCACTCGCTTAAAACACTTGCGACAAGATTTAGGATTAACACAAGCTAAGTTCGGCAACCTTGTACAAGTTTCACCCAAGTTTTCTCATTATATAAACGCGGCGAATATGACGTTCCCACTCATACGATAATTAGACTCGCAAAAGTATTAGACATGAGTAGCGACTAAATATTGGGTCTAAAATAAGAAAACGACTATAGGAAGAAAAAAACAACCTCCATTTGGGAGGTTAATTTATTTTCAACGTTTAAAATGTTCTGAACGAAATCTGTAACAGTGATGGCAGACTTGGCTACAAGCAAAAATATCAGAAGTGGCAGAGGAAAGCTAAAGAAGTTTTGAACAGGAGTGTGTATAAATGAATTATTATGTCAATGACAGAGAAAGATTGGTAGGAATTTTTGAGGACACTTTGAGGCTTTGCAGGAATGAAGAGAAGTTAAAGCAAGCAATACAATAGTCAATAAGTGGTTCGGTTCTTTATGTCGAGAGTGATAATCCCAAATTGCCGCGCCCGAAGTATGAGAACACTACTATTTCGGTTAATAAGTATCGGACGTTGGAGACAGCGCAGTATTATAGGAAAAAATATCCCGATGCGAAGATAGTTGTAATGAATTTTGCCTCAGCGACAAATGTCGGAGGCGGCGTAAAGAAAGGAAGTAAGGCGCAGGAGGAATCTTTATGCCGTTGCTCGACGTTGTATCCGGTTTTGAATACGGAATCTAATTGGAAAAAATATTATGAGTATCATCGGGTGCGTCGAGATTCCAGATATACTGACCGATGCATTTATTCGCCGAATATTGTAATGATAAAGTCTGACGTAGATTTTCCAGAGGTAATGCCGGTAAATAAAAGAATAAAAGTGGACGTGCTGACTTGTGCGGCACCAAATTTAAGAGCAAATCCAAATAATTTTATGAATGCGGGTAGTGCGAAGCCGCTTAAAGTCTCGGAAGATGAGCTTTATGAGATACATTTAAAGCGAGCTGAAAAAATCTTGACGGTTGCCGCTTATCATGGAGCAGAAATTTTTATAGGTGGCGCATTTGGTTGCGGAGCATTTCAGAATAATCCGTATGTAGTGGCAGAATCGTACAAAGAGGCAGTGAAAAAATTTAACGGCTATTTTCAAGAGGTAGTGTTTGCGATTTACTGTTCTCCAAAAGATACTGGCAGAAACTACACGGCATTTAATAAAATTCTAAATGGTTAGATTTATTCTACAGGAGTGGAATGAAGTTGACACAGGAGGAACTCGATACGACACTAGCTTAGCTGATAATTCCGCAGGAAAAACCTAAGAGCACAGGGAATTCCTATAAACGCAAGCAGTGGGAAAATCGTCGTAATTGGTATATGTGCACAGTGGGAAAAACTTTATAGGAAAATATTCGATTATGTATGGGAATGTGTGTGACGTAAAATTTAAGGAGACTGATAAAGATGAAGATATATGATTTTTCGGATTATAATTTTGATAATGATATTTTAAGTAAAAAATCAACTCAAGTAATATTGTCTGAGAAATTTGATTATAAAGGTGAAAGAAGAAGTAAGAGTAATTGTGGCTAATCAACGTAAAAGGAAGAGACTGGTATTTTTGATTAATTGCGGAGAAGTGATAGAGCAAACCAGATATTCTGACGCAGAAAAAGAATCTGTAATGAACTGCTTGAACAGCATAAAAGAAAAACTCTTGGAGTTTATAGAGTAAAGGAGCAGGTAGTAAAAATGATTTCAATAAAAGTAATTACCGACCGAAAGGTTATGTCTTTTCTTGAAAAGAATCCAATAGAAAATGTAAGTGTTTGTGATGCAACGAAACTGGGAAGTGATGAAGAAATAGTCCGCGAAGTCGAAGGGGTTAATTTGTTGTTCATAGTGACGAATGAAATTATCGGACGCGCCGTAAGACCCCGCCCCTTAGGACTGGGGATAAATGAAAAATTCAGCTTGAAGAATAAAAACTACCGTGGGACACACGGAAAGTTACGCTTGTGGAGAGAGTGTAAGACGCTTGCGCAGTTCTCTATGAAACAGGAATCCGCAAATGCGGATTGTCAAGAAACAAGAATCCCTCCGGCTTTAGCCGTGGGGAGTGTCAATGATTTGGAGGCATAAAGCAATGGCAAGATGTCGCAATAGGAGACTTAAGGAAACAAACACAGTTGACAGTGACAAGAAAAAATTTCAAGATTCGCTGAAGAATTTGAGAAAACTGATACTCAGTCACATAGGCGATAATTTTGAAGCTGAGAGGATACTTGAGCATAACAAGAAAGATTTTGAGAGTAATACTTGCGAGTGTATTTTCATTTCAGCAAGTATTTGGGATGAATTGTATGGCGACAGAAATTGCGCCTATATAGAGTCAAACATACCTATGTGGCTTGATTATGCAGTAAGAGTTAGTGATTCAGATTTACTACATACAATAGGAAGGATTCTCTATGAAAGTAGCTCTGTTGAGTGTGATGTGGCAAAAGCGGTAGAATGTTTTAGGTTGGCGGTTGAGTTAAAAAATGCCTCGGCGATGACATATTTAGCGACACTGTATCATTTAGGGGCGGGTAGTGGAGTTGAATATGATGAAGTCAAGGCATTTAATTTGTACAAGCAAGCGGCGATGCTAGGCAATGAAAGGGCTATGATTGAATTATATGTTCGCTACAGAGACGGTGAAGGTGTGCATAAAAATCGAAAGGAGGCGTCGCGTTGGTATGAAAGAATCAAGGACAAGTTGCCTGAAGTAGCTGATGATTTATATGAAATATGCTACAACCATACAATCAATGCGTTGTTTCAGGTTAGATACAATGAAAAGAAAGGGTCACTGTATTCAAGCTACAATAGTGAATTTGCGCGTCCTTATTTTGGAGTAGCAATGAGATACTTCAAAGATGCGATAAGGTATGGCAGAACGGACGCTAACTATGACTTGGGGCAATATTATTTTTATGGGTATGGGGTTAAGAAGGATTTATCGAAGGCAATAGAATATTGTGACAAGGCAGGGAATTGGCGTTTCTTGGCAAGATGTTATCTTGAAGGTAAAGAAGTCGAGCAGAGTGTAGAAAAGGCGATATATTATTATTCCAAAGGAGGTCACTGGTTTTACGTAGGCGAGATATATCGCAAAGCCGGAGACTTAGAAGAGGCTGGCAGATGGTATTCAAAATATCACGAAACATATAAATCTGATGACAGTGAAGAAGTTCGGAAGATAGCGCGAATATACCGAGACGGCGAAGAATATGAACGCGAAGCTTTCGAGGATGAGTTTGAAGGTATGAAATTGAATAAGGATACGACTAAGGCGATAGAGTATTTCAAGTTAATTGGTGATTCATTTGCCGTCGGGGAAATATACAAAGATGAAGGGGATTTTGATGAAGCAATCAAGTGGTATAAAAAAGAGCTGACAGGCGAAGAAGTGGCGTGGGCGATTTACTATATAGCGAAGGTATATGAAAAATCGGGTGACACATACAATGCCGTAAAATATTACAGGATGCTGACGGAAAGAAATTATAATGTACCGGCAAAACGCAAGGAAAGATTTGTATCGTATGGTCCTGACGGCAAGTATGTGGGAGGCGAATATGAAAGTGGTACTGAAGACGATCTCGTTATAAGTTTTGCGAAATCACGCTTGAAAAAGTTAGGAGTAGAGGTAAGGAGTGAAAATTATGTATAAGTCGGCGAAAGATATTCCGCTGGAAGAATTTGAGAAATTGGTATTTGAGAGTTATTTTTTTAAGGACAATGGTCTTGAAACGTACGAGGATAGAAATCGTTGGTATGAACACATGGTAGAGATTCCGGTAATTAATGACCGCAAAAAAGATGTGTCGATATACACCGAGAAGATTATTGCCGATTATGAACAAGAGTTGGAAGAAACAATTCAGGAGTATGGCGAACTGTCCAGAGAGGCATTGCGGGTAATGTCTGAAACTGCATATGTTTATTATGCTGAAATAGCAACTTCGGATTGTCAGAACAGAGAGTTCTATGAACGCGGCTTGAAGTATGCGCAAAAATTTTTGTCAGTTAGTGAAAAAGCGGGCAACGACGAATACATTGTAAGAGCGATGAAATTGGTTGCCAAAGGTCTGAACAAATTATGTCGAGATGAAGAATCAGCAGAAATGACAGCTAAAGTGTTGGAGTTCTTGAAAGTTTTTTTAGTTAAGACCATTGCTAAACACGACGAGAAGAGTTCAGAAAGTTTTTCGGCGATGAAGAAGTTGGCATATGAATATGACGAGAATTATGCTAAGTCTTTAAAAATTTGGCAGAGAATGTACGAGGTCTTTGTAAGGAAAGGCAATGAGGAATTTATAGATGAGGAAGAATATAATTGGCGTTGTGACGTAGTTATTTCTTCATTGGCTGAACTGTATAATAAAATTAGACGCTATGAAGAGGAAGCCGTTATGCGTGAGGAGTATGTCAATCTGCCCGATAACTTCAGAGAAACCTATTTGGAAGAATGGGCAGAAGCATTAGAGAAATCAGGACGTATTAAAGAATCTGTGAAAGTCTGGTTTAAAATTTTAATGGCGAATGTGTTTGAGGAAAAGTTGTATGATTTTTCGGTACTTCGTGTAATAAGTCGGTTAGTGTATCTTTACAATCGATTGAGCAAAAACGATATTGAATCTCTGCTTAGTGATAGTGAACTTAAAACTATGACAGAAAGGCTTGTGGAAATTTACGAAGGCAAAGTTGAATCAATGAGCGAGGCTAGAGAAGACGGCGATTATATAGAAGACGACATTTATTACAAGACGTTGAACGCTTTGGCGAATGCCTATTATTTTTCTGGGCAGTATGATAAGGAATTAGAGGTTAGACAAGAAGTCTGGAACTTTATGGACGTGGATTCTTATGATGACTATGTAGAAATCATGAGCAATATAGCGGATAATTTTCACCGAGCCGGAATAGAAGACGAAACTCAAGCAAGAGGATTTGTTGAAGAGTATATTGGAATGGTAACGAAAGAACATTATTGGGACTGGGATTATTGATTTGGAGGTTTATCATGGATAGCTTTGAAGAGGAACTACAAACTTTGACTTCAAATGAACTTTACGAAAAGGGAATGGACTACTTTTACGGCAGAGATATTGTTCGGGAAGATTATGAGAAGGCGTTAAGATGTTTTATCAAAGCCGTTGATTTTGGAAATGCCAGAGCAATGGAACAAATTGGCTATATGTACAATTTAGGTTGTGGAGTCAGTGAAGATAAATCGGATGCGTTGAAATGGTACAAGCGAGCGACTGAGATTGGTGATATGAATTTGGAGAATCATTTTGCTTATTGTTTAGAGGACGGATATAGAATTGAGCAAAACATAGACGAGGCGATTTATTGGTTTCGCAGATCAGCAGAGTTGGGAAATAAAAAAGCAATGTTTGAGTTAGCGGCTCTCCTTTTTGAGTATAAGGGAAATGAGACTGAGTCTATGAATTGGTTGGTAAATTACAACGATGGCAATGAATTGGGAGCACAAGCGTGTTTAGCGGGCATATACAGTTCTTGTCTTAAGGATAAGAAAAAAGCATTTGAATTGTACAAGGAAGTCGCGGAGCAAGGTGAGGATTGCTACTATATATTGGGTAAAATGTATTTAAAAGGTGAAGGCACAGAAAAAAATGTTCACGAGGCAATAAAGTGGTTCGAGAAAGCGTCTCGAATTGAAAATATTAATGATTTAAGTGATGAGTATTGCAAGTGGGATTCCATGCTTAAGATAGCCGAGATATACATCAGCTTGAAAGATGATATAAAGGCACTGGAATGGCTGACAAAACGCAACGATGGTAATAAATTTCAAGGAATGGGTGAGCTTGCGCATATTTATTATGGCGACGATGATTTTGAGTATGAAGACAGGAGTTTGATAGACAAGGAAAAAGCGTTCGAGTGGTTTGGAAAGTTATATGAGTTGAAGGATTCGCACGGCACGTATTATTTTGCCGAGATGTGGGAGCCGAAGTTTCGGAGCAAGGCATTGCAAATTTACAAAGACGGAGTAAAGTTTGGCAGTGAGCGTTGTTGCAAAAGAGTTATTCAGCTGTATTTAGAAGATGATAATATTCCGGAGGCGGCACGGTGGACGGTAAAGTATTTTGAAATGGCAGATGAGGAATTGTGTAAGAATCTGTGTCGGAATCCTTTCAAAGAGCTGAAAGAAATAGCGAATTTTTTCATGGAGACACCTCTTGAAGAATTGATTCAGCTTTACGGCGGCGATAGAAAGCTTGCAGCAGAGGAGATTTATAAATTCTGGCGAGCTTGTGATAAGACTCTGGTTAATCAATATACAAAGCTGGAAATAATGTCGATAGCGGCAGACTTGCTAGGAGATAATTGCTCGCGAGAGCTTCTCGAAATACTGGTCAACAGTTATGAAAAAGTTTATCAAGCGGTCAAGAAAAATGGTTTTTCCGACGAGATTGAGTGGGACGAATACGAGCTTAGACTGAAGAGATTGCTCGGTTCGCGGGAAAGTTCTTCTGAAGATGATAGCAAGGCTAAAGAAAAAAGTTATCACGATGCAGATTATTACAAAGATAAAGTTTTTCACTTTAGGAGCAAGTTGATGATAATCGGAGTTTGAGGTATAATGTCAGAAAATGAAAGGAGTGAATAACAGTTATGCCACAAGCAATGTTGAATATACAGGTGGACGAGGGCTTGAAAGAGCAATTTGATTTGTTGTGTTTGGAAATAGGAATGACGCCCACATCGGTGATAAATATGTTTGCAAAAGCAGTCGTCAAAAATAAAAAAGTGCTGATGGAAATTATTAGTTCAGAATCGGAAGTTACCAGCGAAAGAGCGTTGCAAACTTTTTATGCTCTAAGAAAAGAAGCAAAAGAAAACGGGTTGCAGGATATGACATTGGACGAAATAAATCAAGAGATTAGTTCTGCGCGGCAGGATATGAAAGTGTGAATTGTGTTTGTAGTTATAGATACCAACACTATAGTGACGGCTTTGCTATCAAGTAAAGATGACATTGCAACAGTACAGGTCATGGAAAAAGTGTTCCGCCAAGAAGTAACGCCAATATACAGCAAGGAAATATTTGCAGAGTACACAAATGTATTGAATCGTCCTAAGTTTCATTTCTCAAAAGAATTAGTGGATTATATGTTGTCGGCGATAAAGCAATTTGGAATTTTGATAGAGCCAATAGGAGATGCCATGATAGTTTTACCGGATATGAAAGATGTTCCGTTTTGTAGGTTGGTATTGGAGAGTGAAGATGCTTGTTTAATCACTGGAAACATTAAACATTTTCCCAAAGAATCACGAATAATGACAGCGCGACAGCTGATTGATATTCTGAATTGCACGGATAAAAAATAGCCCTCTTTAACTTTATAAGTAAAGAGGGATTTTTTATGCAGAAAAATGCACATTCGTGTTGTTATAATATTGCAAAGCTGGAGGTCTGATATGACAGAAGAAAAATTGGATACAATGATTAGGGAAGTAATCATTGAGCAAATTAAGCCACAAAGTGCGAGGAACTCATATTTTAGAAAACAGGAAGACAAGCGACGCTTAAGGAGATTTATCCCGTTAGAAAGGCTAAAAACTATTGTGGCAGATTTTTATAGTCACTTCAGCCGATTAAGGCTACCAGGTCAGATATGGTATTGTAGCAATTACGATTATATGTATATCTGGAGTAGAGGAATTTTGGTAGGAGCAAGATATGGTGGTTCGATGGATGGTGTTCGATATAGCGCTTTAACGGGCAGAATGAAGAAAATATCAGATTGTTATTCTCGGCAAAATGAAAAGAGGAAACGCTTGATAAAGAGGATCCGACGGCGGCAACCGCGTAAGTGTAGAGATGAAATTGCTAATGGTTCAGCATATAAAAAAAATCAGAATGAAATATCCTATAATAGATTGAGGAAGTGTAGAAGTGACACCAGAGGATTTGGATGCACTGATTAGAAAAATAGGCAGTGTCAAGCAGATTGTGTAAGTAGAAAAAATTAGCGGTCGAATTTATCAAATAGAGCGGC